>DATLOS010000647.1:0-5217 GCA_035536155.1 Elusimicrobiota bacterium | reverse complement strand
AGCTCCTTGCGCACCTTGCCGAAGAGGGCCAAGGAGGCGGCGAAGACGGCGCTGGCGCCGAGGAGCACGCGCCAGCGGCGGTCCAGGCACCACTCCAGCGTCCGCCCGTAGCCCGCGGTCAGGCGCGACATCGTCTCGTCGACGAGGCGGGTGAGCCCGCTCGCGCGGCCCAGCTCCAGGAACTGCGAGCAGCGCATCGGGGCCAAGGTCAGGGCCTCGAGCAGCGAGAGCATGACTGCCGCGGAGATGGTGACGCCGAACTGCAGGAAGTACTTGCCGATGACCCCTTTGACGAAGAGCACGGGCACGAAGATCGCCAGGATCGCCACCGAGGTGGCCATCGCCGCGAAGTAGATCTCGCGCGCGCCCACGATCGCGGCCTTGACCTGGGACTGCCCCAGCTCGCGGTGGCGCACGATGTTCTCGAGGACCATGATCGCGTCGTCGACCACGATGCCGATGACCAAGGTCAGGCCGAGCAAGGTGAAGGTGTTCTGCGTGTAGCCGAGGAAGAAGAGGAGCACGAAGGTGCCGAGGATCGCGGTGGGGATGGCCATCATGACGTTGACGGCCGAGCTCCAGGAGCCCAAAAATAGCCAGCAGATCGCCGAGGTCAGCAGCGCCGCCAGCACCAGGTTGAAGTTCAGCTCGTGGGTGCTCTGCTGGATGAACTGCGTGCCGTCGTAGCTCACGTCGAGTTTCATGCCTTGGGGCAAGGTCTTCTGCAGGTCCGCCACCTTCTTGAGGACGAGCCGGCCGACCTCCACCTCGTTGGCGTTTCTCTGCTTGAGGATGCCCAGGCCGATGGCGAGCTTGCCGCCGACGCGCGCGGCGCCGCGCGCGTCGGAGAGCCCGTCCTCGAGCTCGGCGATGTCCTTGAGGCGGAAGGGCGTGTAGATCGGGCGCCCGCTGCGGTCCGCGATCACCAGCTCGCCCAGCTCCCCGATCGACTGGGCCTCGCCCATGACCCGGAGGTTCCACTCCCTCTTGTCGTCGGCCAAGTTGCCGGCCGGGAGCTCGGCGTGCTCGGAGCGCAGCGCCGCGAGGACATCGTCGACGGTGAGCTCGCGCTCCTTCATGCGGACGGGGTCGAGCCAGACCCGGACCGAGGGCTCCATGAAGCCGCCCAGGAAGACGTTGCCCACGCCGGGGATGGTGGTGAACTTGTCCTTGAGCTCGTCCTTGACGTAATGCATGAGCTCCCGCGGGGGCCGCGAGCCGGACAGGGAGAGCCACAGGAAGGGCTGGTCGTTGGGGTTGAACTTGGCGATGACCGCGGGCTCGATGTCCTTGGGGAGCTGGAGCTGCGCCTCGGAGATCTTGCTCTGCACTTCCTGGAGGGCGACGTCGATGTTGGTCTTGAGGTCGAACTCGACCGTGATCAGGGCCTGGCCCTGGCGGCTGACCGACGAGATCTTCTTGACGCCCTTCACCGAGGTGACGGAGTTCTCCATGACGTCCACGACCTCGGCCTCCATGACCTCGGGGGAGGCGCCCTCCCACTTGGACGTGACCGTCAGCACGGGGAAGTCCACGTCGGGGAGCTGGCTCTTGCCGACCTGCAAAAATCCGATGACGCCGAAGACGATCAGCCCGATCATGAGCATCCAGGCGAATACCGGGCGCTTGATCGACAGGTCCGACAGGATCACGGCAGCCTCTCGGTGGCGACGCCGAGCTCGATGAAGAGCCGCTTCACGTTCAGGCGCGCGGCGTCCCGGGCGTTTCTCTGCGTCTGCAGAAGGTCGAGGGCTTGGAGCACGTCCAAATTGGTCACGAGGCCGAGGCGGTACTCCTCGAGCAAGGAATCGTAGCTCTTCTGCGCCGCCGCCGCGGCCTCCTCCTGCGACTGGGCCTCGGCCGCCGCGGCCAGCAGCTCGCCGTGGGTCCTGCCGACCAGGTAGGCGACGCGGCGCGCGAGCTCCGACAAGGCCAGCTCCGACTGCCGGTAGGCGGAGAGGGCGCGCCGGACGTTGGCCCGGGTCGTGCCCCCCTCGAAGATGGGCACGTCGAGGGAGAGCATGGCGTCCCAATGGATCGCGGACAAATACGTCGCCCTTCGCGTGTAGTAGTGCCCGGAGACGTCGATCGAGGGCCAATAGCCCCCCTTCTCGTAGCGCACCTTCAGCTCGTTGGCCGCCAGGTCGGCCTTCTGGGCGCGGACGTCGCTGCGCTCCTGGCCGGCGGCGAGGCTCTCCTCGAGCGTGGCGAACGCCGGGCGGTCGGGCAGCTCGTCGGCGAGCGGCGCGCGGGCCAAATCCTTGCCGGTGAGGAAGGAGAGCTCGGCGCGCGCCGAGCCGATCCGGGCCTCGATCTGCTTGAGCTGGGCCTGCAGCGCGGCGGCGTGGGCCTGGGCGGTGAACACCTCGCTGTCGCGGGCCTTGCCCAGGCGCTTAAATCCTTGGAGCTCCTTGATCCGGCTGCGGGCGAGCTCGAGGCCGGCGTTCGTGTTGGCCCACTCCACCTCCTGGCCCACGACGGAGTAGAAGGAGCCGGCGGTCGCCAGATAGAGCTCGCGGGAGGCGCGCTGGAAGCGGTACGAGTCGCGGAGGCTCTGCTGCCGGAAGCCGGAGAACGCCGAGAACTCGCGCAAGCCGGAAAATAGCGGCTGGCGGAGCGTGAACTTGGACTCCGGCTGCTCCTTCTGGATGAACCCGCCGAAGCCCTGGCTGTTGAGCGTGTCGACGCCCTTCGGGTCCTGGTAGGTGTCGGTGAAGTCGTAGCTGGCCTTGGGGAAGAGGCCGCCCATCGCGGCCCGGGCCGAGGCGTCGGCCTGCACGATGTCCTCCTGGCGCCGCCGCAGGTCCTCGCTCTGCGCCAGCGCCCAGTCGTAGCAGCGGCGCAACGTGACCGAGGACGAGGAAACCTCCTGGGCGGAGCAAAGCCGCGCGCCAAGGGTCCCGACGAGCGCGGCGAGGAGGAGCTTCGTCATGGAGGCGCCCAATTCTATCTAAAGCGGCGTCGGCGTGATATGATGATGACTCGTACCGACACCGATATGCACAACAGGTGGGTCCTTCTCTCGCTGGGCGGCGTGGCCGGGACGCTCGCGCGGTACTCGCTCGGCGCGTGGATCCCGCAGATCGCGGGATCGGGGTTTCCCTACGGGACGCTCGCGATCAACTTGTCGGCCTGCCTGCTCTTGGGGCTTCTCGACAGCTTGGCCGTAGTGCGCGGCGCCCTCGGCCCCGAGGCCCGGCTGCTGATGATGACCGGGTTCTGCGGCGCCTACTCGACGTTCTCGACCTGGATCCTCGAGACGTCGAACCTGATCGGCGACGGTCAATTTTTTCGGGCGGGCGCGAACCTTTTCGGGAGCATGCTGGCCGGACTGCTTTTGTTCCGGCTGGGCGCTTGGCTGGGAGCCGCCATCTGAACGGGGAGAGCTGAGAATATGAAGCTAGAGGGCGAGCAGAAGCTGCTGAGGATCTTCGTCGGAGAGCAGGACAAGTGGGAGGGCGCGCCGCTCGACCAGGCCATCGTGGATGAGGCCCGCAAGCTCGGCATGGCCGGCAGCACGGTGATCCGGGGCTATCTCGGATTCGGCGCGAAGGCCCACATACACACGGCGAAGCTGCTGGAGCTCTCTCACGACCTGCCGGTCATCGTGGAGATCGTCGACACGGAAGAGCGGATCAACCAGCTGCTGCCGAAGCTGGACGTGATGGTCAAGGAAGGCCTGGTCACGCTGGAGAAGGTCCACGTGATCATCTACCGCGGCGGCGCCTAGCGGCTCAACGCCGCCGCGTGTAGACGATCGCCATCACCCGGCGCCGGCCCTCGCCGTCCGAGCGCGAGGTCCACGCTTCATAGAGGAACCGGCCGGGGCCCGCGGGCGTCATCCTCTCCTCGATGTCCAGGCGCCCCATCCGCCCCCGCGTCCGGACGCTCTTGCCCGAAAGATCCGGCGCTCCCGACGTATGCAGGACCCCGAGCCCGTCGAGCCAGATCGAGACGTACCGGCCCTCGCCCTCGTCGAAGCCGACGTAGCCGATGCCGGACGACGGCCCCCCCGGCAGGCGGGTCTCCTGGCGCTGCTCGATGTATCGGCCGTTCAGGACCCAGCGGATCTCCGCCGTTCCGTCGCCCTCCTGGACCGGCGCGCCCGGCTGGGGCCAGTACCGCACGCGGATGTTCCAGGAACCGACGAAGGCCGCGAGGACTATCGCCGCCCCCTTCATCGCTCGCCCCGCTCCTCCGATCGGTCGAATAAAGGAAGGATGTCGCTGAGCCGCCGGATCTGGAAGTGCGCGGCGGAGAGGTCCTCCCCCTCGTTGAAGCCGTTGCGAAAGCCCGCGACCGCCATCCCCGCCTTCAGCGCCGCCCGGACGCCGTCCGGCGTGTCCTCGATCGCCAGGGAGCGGTTGGGCGGGACGCCGAGCCTGCGGGCGGCGAGCAGGTGCGTGCGCGACTTCCCCAGGTCCCGCTCCTCGGGGGGCAGCTCGTCGGAGCTCGCGGTGGCGTCGAAGACGCCGTCGAGCTGAAAGCGCTGGAGCATGCTGTCGACCGAGAAGCGCGTGTTCGCCGACGCCAGCGCCACGGGCACCGCGCCCGCTTTCAGGACGTCGCGGGTCTCGCGCAAGCTCGGCTCGAGCTGGGCCAGGACGCCGTAAATCCGCGCCGCCAGCTCCTCCCGTCTCCGGACGTATTCTTCATAGCTCAAGCGCGCGCCGCGGTTCTCGGAGATCCAGCGGTGGACGTCGGGAAGGCTCTTCCATTTGATGCTGCGCAGGTCTCCCTCCTCCCACGCCGGCGCGACCTCGCGCAGGAACTCCTGGCCGCGCTCCGTCCAGAGCGCGCCGCTGTTGGGCGTGGTCACGCCGTCCATGTCGAGGACGACGGCTTGGATCGGCCAGAGATCCGCCTGCTGCAGCTGCGTCCTTATCGGATCGACGGACCGGACGAGCTCCGCCGGGACCGCGCGGACCGGCGCGGCGACGGCCGCCGGGACGAAAAAAAGCTGGCCGCAGAGCGCGGTCAGCTGGAATGCTCTCTTCATGGTTCCCTCCGCTGGCATTACCCAGTTCAGGTGATCAGGGTCGACCTGTTAAGGTCCTCTCAGCCCGATGGATCGAGCTCCCCTTTGCGCTATTCTAACACAACCGCGAGGTCTAGGTCGCTCGTCGACGAGACGTCCGGGATTTCGATCGAGGCCGAGGCGAAGGCGCGGTGAGGACGAAGCAGCCGGCCCGCCGGCATTCCTCGAGCGCCCGGGCG
>DATLOS010000646.1:0-2483 GCA_035536155.1 Elusimicrobiota bacterium | reverse complement strand
GCTCGCGGGAGCTCGGGTTCGGCGCGGAGCCGATCAGGTCCGTCGGGAAGCCGTTCGCGTCGCGCTTGACGGAGTAGCTCAGGAGCTCGAGGTATTGGTCGATCTTGAAGTTGAAGCCCTCGAGCTGGGCCATGGTCAAGGACCGCCGCACCCTCCCCTCGAGGTCCTGCAGGGTCTGGAGCTGCTCGCGGGTGATCTCCGACGCGCCGCGGTAGGAGTTCACCAGGCGCTCGTACTCCTCGTAGTCCGTCTGCGCCTTCTCCAAGTGCGTCCCGCTCCGCTGGAAGCGATCGGAGATCATGCTCCACGCCGTGGGCATGCCCGACTCCAGGTTGACCCCCAGCAGATCGCTGCGCAGCGGCACCCAGCTCGGGATGAAGGTGCCGGTGCGGACGGTCATTTCCTTGTAGCGGTTGAGCAGGGCCGTCACCTTGCCGGGAGAGTCCACGTCCTCGGGCTTCGGGTGCTCGCCCAGGAGAGCCGCCATCGCCTGCACCTGCTGCAGCTCCCGCTCGCGGCGCGCCGCCTGGATGCTGAGCATGACCTGGCAGCGCTGGAAGTTCAGGTAGCTGTAGTCCAGGACGCCCGTCGCGTTGACGTCGTTGGCGCAGGCGAGGAGCTCGGGGTTGCTCGCGTTGCGCAGCGAGGCCCGGGCCGTGCGCTGGGCCTCGAAGACCCGCTGGTCGAAGATCTTGCGCTTGTCCTTGTCCTCCGCGAAGAGCAGCTCCCCGTTGGGGGCGAAGACGGAGAGGGTGTTCCCGTTCTCCATCACCCGCAGCTCGCGGGCGTTGTACTGGCGCTGCGCCCGGCTGGCGCCGTCGAAGCCGGCCGACACCAGGACGCTGCCCGCGATGGGGTCGATGTTCTCGCCGTTGCCGCCGGGACGGAGGTTGGCCACGTCGCCGAAGTCGCGGCGCATGTCGCGCAGGGCGGCGCGCATCTCGAGCTGGATGATCCGCGGGTCGGCGTTCGAGTTGGCGATGCGCTGGAGCTGGTCGCGGTGCTGGCGCATCATGTCGCCCATGAGCAGGTTGTTCTCGATGCCCGCGGGCAGCTCGCGGCCGCTCTCCCGCACCCGGGCGACCTCCTCGCGGTCGATGGTCTGGTTCGCGCTGTACATCCGCGCGACGGTCTCGCCGAAGGGGGTGAGGCCCCCCTCGGGCGTCGTCACCATGGCGCGCAGGCGGTTGTCCCGGTCGTTGGCGAAGAAGCCCCCGTTGGTGAGGGCCTGCATGGCCTGCTCGGTCGACATCGGGGGCGGGGCGGCGTCCTCCGCCCGGGCGAGCGCGGGGGCCTGCCAAGACGAGAGGAGCAGGCTCGCGGAAAGCGCGAGCGCGCACGTGCGCCTGAAGGGCGGTGCTCGGCGGGCCATAGGCCTTTCTACCCAGAAAATATAGCCCTCGGAAGCCTAATTTTCCAGGATTAAAGGGCCTATTTTAAGGTAGGCCTTCAGGCTTTAGGATGGGGGACTTTAGTCCTACCTACATGGAGTGGGGATGGTGGGCGATCCCCAGCTCACGACCACTCCGCGGCAAATCGCGCCCCCGCTGGGGCTCTCCAGATTTCCCCCGGGGTCGCCCACGAAGGCCACCCAGCCGCCCGAGGAGGCGTTGGTCCCGGGTATCGGGACCAGGAAGGTCCGGGTATGGGTGTTGAACAAGGGCTGCAGGCGCGTCAGGCGATCGCCCGTGGGCCAGGGCAGGTCGGTCACGGTCACCCCGGCGCCGTTGGTCGCCGTCACGGGCAGGCGCAGCACGCGCACGGTGGTCCGGTCCGCCGTGACGGCCTCGAGGTAGCGCACGACGTAGTAGATCTGATCGCCGTCTTGGACGCGGAACAGCGCCGCCCGCGTGCCGCCCACGCCCTCGACCCGCGTCGTCGGGAGATCGTTGCCGTCGCTCTGGAAGCGCCAGTTGGTCCGGGCCAGCTCGGTGAGCGCCTCCGCGTCGGTGAAGCGGGTCCCGTTGCGCGGGTCCATGACGATCCTGGAGGCGCCGCCGTTTCGGCCGGTCGCCCCGGGCATGGTGCCGCCCAGGGCGTTGTCGCGCTCGGCGTCGGGCTGGGTCCAGGCCCCGTCGCGGTGCTCGAGGGAGACGGTGCGGTTGTCCGTGGTCTGCATGGTGATGCGCGGGGGCACGCTCGAGCCGAAGATCGAGCCGCCGCTGAAGCGGGAGGTGTTGAGGAGCGTGCCCACCGCCTGCTCGATGCCCGACGGCAGCCCCGCCTGCGTCAGCACGTGGATGAAGAGGTTGTAGTCCTTGATCGCCGAGGTCGTGGTCTTGTCGCCGAAGTTGAAGCCCCCCGCGTTGCTGCGCGTGAGGACCTCCGAGTCCAGGTTGAACTGGCCGCTCTCGGTCTGGGACGGCACCACGCGCATCTGCTCGGCCAGCAAAGTCAGGTCCGTGAAGTTGACCGTCCGGCTGCCGTTGAGGTCGGCCGAGGCCGCGACATAGACCCGGCCGCCGATGTTGCGGATCTCCACC
>DATLOS010000645.1:0-2570 GCA_035536155.1 Elusimicrobiota bacterium | reverse complement strand
GGAAAGGCAAAGGGCTATGCGCAGCCTCATGTCCCCAGGGTAGCGCCGTCGCGGGAATGCCCTCAGGGCCTAAGGGGGAACCATGAATATGGGTCCTTTGGCCTATATGGTTTGGCCGCCACCGGTTTTATTAAAATAGCGGGGTGAACAAGTCCTCGTCCAAGCTCGCGAAGATCTGCGCCGGCATCGCCCTGGCGGGCGTCGTGTTGCTCGCGGCGGGAGCCCTCGCCCTGCGCGTGTACCTGCCGCCGCAAAAGCTGCGGGAGCTCGTCCTTGCCGAGGCCCGCAAGGCCCTGGGCCGCGAGGTGCGCCTGCGCGACGCCTCCATCGGCATCCTCAGCGGCGTGAGCCTCGCGGGTCTCGAGGTCTCCGAGGCGCCGGACTTCAAGGCCGGCAGCTTCGCCTCGGCGGACTCGATCGGCGTCTCGGTGCGCTGGCTGCCCCTTCTCTCCAAGAAGGTCGAGGTCGCGAGCCTCTCGGTGAAGGGGCTCCGGCTGAACGTGGTGAAGCGCGCCGACGGGACCTTCAACTTCTCCGATCTCGCGGGAGCCGGGCAGGCCGCTCCTTCTTCCGCGCCGTCGTCGGGCAAGCCCGCCTCTTCGGCGGCTCTGAGCGTCGGCCGCGCCTCCGTCTCCGGCGCGACCATCGAATACCGGGACGCCGCCGCGAAGCAGGAATGGACGATCGCCGGCTTGAACGCGACCATCCGGGACTTCGCGCCGGGCCGGCCCTTCGACGCGGACGTGTCCCTCAAGGCGCGCGGGCTGGCCCAGGGAAAGTCTTACGGCGGAGCCCTCGAGCTGGCGGGGACGGTGGACCCCAGCGGAAAGGACCCCGCCAAGGCGTCGGTCAAGCTCCGCAAGCTGGTGGTCTCGGCGCAGGGCTACACCGCGCGCCTCTCCGGCAAGGTGATCGGCTTGGAGGACGTCCGGGCGGAGCTCACGGCCTCCGTCTCCGACGCGAAAGGGGAGCTCTTCTCCGGCGAGGTCAAGGCCGCGGCGGCGCACCGCGGCGCGCCTCCCTACGACGTGGAGGCGGAGCTCCAGACCAAGACGCCCGCCCTCGACGGGGCGCGCCTGGCCGCTCTCGGCCTGCCCGCGGGCGTGGTCCTGCCTCCGGCGGAGATCCGGGCGAAGGGCCGCCTCCAGGGAGACGCGCTCAGCCTGGAGACCCTCCGGGTGTCTGCGGAGCGCGCGCAGCTGGACGTCTCGGGCTCCGTGGCCGCGGCGACCTCGGGCAAGCCCATGCCGGACCTCAAGGCGACGGCGAAGCTCGACTTGCCGGCGCTCAAGTCGGAGGAGCTCTCCTGGCTCCACGGCGTCCCCGCGGGCCTCGCCTTGCCCCCGGTCAAGCTCGACGCCGCGCTCACGGCCAAGGACGACGACGTGGCGATCTCCGCGCTCCATCTCGCCCTGGGCGGCAGCGCCCTCGAGGCGCAGGGGCGCGTCGGCGCCGTGCGCTCGCCCGACCCGGCCCTCGATCTCGTCGTCTCCTGCAAGGCGCTTCTTTTGGACGAGCTGGGCAAGGTCGGCCCCGCCGTCCGTCCTTACGAGCTGGCGGGGAAGGCCGAGTTCGCCGTGGCGGCCAAGGGTCCGGTCTCCAAGCCGGTGCTGGCGGGCAAGGGGCGCTTTCAGGGCGTGGGCGTCACGCTGGCCGGCGGCGCCCGGCTTTCCGGCTTCTCCGGCACGGTCAACGCGGACGAGCGCCGCATCGACCTCCCCGACCTGCGCGGCAAGGTGGGCGACGGCGACCTCGCCTTGAACCTCACGGTCAAGAACTACACGCGCGCGCCCGACGTCGACCTGGAGGGCAGCCTGAGCCAGGCGGACTTGGCCAAGCTCCTGCCGGCCAAGTCTCCGGAGGCCGCGAAGGCGCCGGCCCCGGCCAAGAAGGCGGCGAGCGCCGGCGCGTCCGCGCCCATGACCTTGCGGGGGAACTTCTCCGTCGGCCAGTGGTCCTACACCGGCATCGCGGCCAAGAACACTCAGCTCAACTGGCAGCTCTCCGGCGTCACCCCGGACCTGAAGGGCCTCTCGGGGACCGCCAAGCTTTCCGTCGGACAGGGCCGCCTCCAGAACTTGGGCGACATGGCGACCCAGTCCAAGGTGGCGAAGATCGTCCTCGCCCCGTTCGTCGTCCTCCAGAAAGTCGGCCACATCGCCGGGGTCAACCTATTCCCCGACTTCAACAACATCGCCTTCGATTCGATCGCGGGGGATTACGCTTTCTCCCATGGAATCATGACCTTGCGCGAGAGCCGCTTGAGCGGCTCCGATGCGAACGTCTCCACGACCGGGACGATCGACCTTCCGGCCGAGCGGCCGGACTTGCTGGTGCACACCCAGGTCCGGGGGGCGCCTCTTCCCGATGTGCAGGTCGGAGGCACCTTCGACGATCCCAAGACCAAGGTGCTGGTGGGAAAGTACGCCGCCGAGGCGGGGACGAAGCTCCTCCAAAAGGGAGCTAATCAGCTGCTAAAGGGCATCCTGGGCCGCTGACCTCGGTCAGCGGCGCCGCTTTCGGCCCTTCTTTCCGGAGTTGCCGTTGCGGCCGCGGTTGTCCTCGCGGCG
>DATLOS010000644.1:0-3300 GCA_035536155.1 Elusimicrobiota bacterium | reverse complement strand
GGCGAAGCGGCGAGGCCTGGGCGCGCGCCCGGGCCCGCTCCAGCTCCCCGGCCACGAGGTCCCGCACGTCCTCGTCGGAGAGGCGCGGGTCGGAGAACAGGGCCTCGGGGAGATAAAGGGCGATGCCCAGCGGCCGTCCCGCGGCGTCGCGGCGCACCCGGGCGTAGGCCGCGGTGTAGTGTTCCGCGTCCGCCGCGAGGAGCAGGGGATGGGGCGCGGCCGGCGGGACCAGGACCAGCTCGGCGCCCTCGAGCTCCGCGGGCAGGCCGGCGATGGCCGCGGCGCGCGGCGAGGAGGCGCCCGCGCCGGCGGGCGCCAGGCGTCCGCCCGAGATCGTGTAGCGGACGCCGCCTTGCGCCGCGAGGCCCGCCGCGAGGGCCCGGCGATGGGAGCCCGACGAGGCGGCGCCCGGGCTTCCCAGGAGGAGGGGATCGCGCTCCGCGGCCGGCGCGCCCGCCTCCGCCGCGGCGGGGCGGGCCGGCTCGTAGCGCTTGCCCAAGGCCTTCTCGAACTCGGGCAGGAGCGCCGCCCAGCGCGTATTCTCGGGCTCGAGCGAGCGGCGCAAGGCGAGGTAGCTCAGAAGCGAGTCCTTCGAGGCCTCGGTCATCCGCGAGAGCGGCACCGGCTTCTCCGCCGCGACGTAGGCGGCGTGGATCGGAAACATGCCCATGGCCAAGGCGGCGTCCACTCCGGCCTGGAACGACTTCCCGCTCATGTAGCCGCTCACGTCGTCGTAGCGGAACTGGAGGAGCGCCAGCGGCGTGGGCTGACCCGAGGCGACCTGCCGGCGGCGCCGGGTGCTCCCGTACTCGATCGAGTCGCGGGCGCGCATGGAGAACTGGGAGACCTCCGGCGTCATCAGCCCGCCGGAGCGGACGATGGCGGTCAAGTCCTCCAAGGTGGTGCCGTGGTAGTAGTAGCCGTTGTCGACGAGCGGGAAGCTCCAGGGGACGACCTCGTCGACGCTCGCCCGGCGCTTCGACCACCAGCGCCCGAGCGCCGCGAGCGCGCGGATGGGCCAGGCCCGGCGCGGAGCCGGCGCCGCTTCGGCGTCGGCGGGCCGTCCGGCGGCGAAGTCGAGGGAGAGCGAGGCGTGCAGGCGCGCGAGCAGGGACGCCTGGCCGGTCCCGAAGGTCTCGCGAGGCGGGGCGCGGCCGGCGTACAGGGCCCGGGCCCGGTCGTGGGCGTGCCCCAGCTCCTCGGCGACGAGGTCGCGCAGGGCGTTCGCGTCGACCGCCGCGTCGAGGGCCAGGCCGATGGGAAGATAGGCGTAGAGCCCGCGCGCGGCGCCGGCCTCGTCCCGGTGGGTCCCGGCGTGGGCCACCTGCTGCTCGCCCGCGCTCACCACGAGGTGGCGGGGATGGCGCGCGGCGTCGGAGCCGGGCTCGGGCTTGAGGAGCAGGATCTCGGCGCCGTGAAATCCCAGCGGCAGCTCGGGCAGCTCCGCGAGGCGCGCCGCGGCGGCCCGCGCCTCCTCCTCCGGCACTCCCGGGCCCGCTTCGAGCAGGACGGGGCGGCGCCCCTCCACTCGGAGGCGCACGAAGCGGCCCGCCTCCATGTCCGCGCGCACGCGCGGGTTGGTGTAGCGCTCGTGAAAGTCCTCGCTGTAGACGCCCGGGGTTCCGAGCGCCGCCTGGGGGGCGGCAAGAAGACGCGCGCGCGCCGGCGCGCCCGGAGCCCCGACCGCGGCGGGGATCTCGGCCCCGTTGACGGCCCCCCGCCCCGGGCCGCCCAAGATAAGACGCTGGAAGGCTCCGCCCATCGCGGCGCCCGCGCCCTCGGCGGTGGCCGCGGAGCGCGTCGGCT
The DNA here is from genome assembly GCA_035536155.1 of Elusimicrobiota bacterium. Lineage (GTDB taxonomy): Bacteria > Elusimicrobiota > Elusimicrobia > UBA1565 > UBA1565 > DATLOS01. The sequence goes on along the minus strand of DATLOS010000644.1, from coordinate 1,494 downwards.
CGAGGGTCTCGCCGACCTCCTTGCCGCCCGGAACGAGAGGCCGCTCCTGCTTTCCCTTGAAGCCGGAGCCGGAGCCGGAGCCGTCCGGAGCGGCCTCGCGCCGCTCGACGTTCGAAGCCTTTACTTCGCCGAGCGTCGCGGGCGGGGCGACCGCCTCCGAGACCGGGAACGCTTCCGTCCGCGGCGCCGCCATCTCCGGAGAAACGGCGGGCTGCGCCAGGCCCTCGCCGGAGAGCGCCGTCGCGAGCGGGGCCGTCGCCGACGGAGCGGCGACCGAGAGCTCGACTCCCGCCAGCCCGGCGCTCGAGCCCGCGCCTCCGGAACGGATCAGCCGCGTGTTGCCGGCCAGGGCCGGCTGGACGGCGAGCGCCGCCGACAGCGTCGCGGCCAGCGTCGCGCGGATGAGCTTCATGCCCATACTGTAGGCGGCGCCGGCCAAGCGCGCCGAGGGCCAAAGACCCAGCGCGGCGGGTCCGGTAGGCCTACACGGAAATGCTTAATTTATATCGTCTTTTTCCGAAGGCGCGATCGGCCCGCCGTTCCAGGTCGCGGAAAGCGGCGGGGCCACGGACTTTCCCTTCGACTTCTTGCCCGGGCGCAGGAGCTGGAGGAGGACGTCGCTGCCGCGCTCGAGCTTGCCGTCGAGCTTGCCCGCCCGGACCGCCGCGGAAAGCGCCGCGCCCAGGTCCCAGGTCGAGGCCTTGCCCGGCTGGGCCGGCGGCGTCAGGGCGAGCTGGACGCTGCCCCCGCCGCCCGACGCCGGCGCCAGGATCAGGATGACGGTGGTGGCGACGTCGTCGGCCGAGGCCGGCTTGAGCGAGACCGTCAGTCCCGTGAAGGCGCCTTTCTCGTCGCCGGTGAGCTCGAAGGAGAGCTCGGTGCCGTCGGCGAGCTTGTCCTGGGCGCGGGCGGAGTAGCCCGCGGCGTCGGGCGCCTCGGCGGCGCGGGCCGAGACCGCAAAGGCGATGCAGGCTGCGAGAAGCGCCGCGCGCATGGTCGTGATTCTACTACAATGCTGTCGATGGAAGGGCAAGAGTCCCAGCGGCACCTCTCCGCGATCATGTTCTCCGACATCGTCGGCTACTCCAAGATGATGGGCGACGACGAGCAGGGGACCTTGGTCCTCCTCCAGGAGCACAACGACCTCCTGGTCCCCATCATCGAGCGCCATCGCGGGAGCATCCTCAAGTTCATCGGGGACGCCATCCTCGCCTCCTTCGCCAGCGCGGCCGACGCGGTCCATTGCGCGGTGGAGATCCAGCAGGCGCTGACCGCGCGCAACAAGGGCAAGGACCGGCAGATCCTGGTGCGCATCGGCATCCACATCGGGGACGTCACCCGCAAGGGCGGCGACGTCTTCGGCGACGGCGTCAACATCGCCGCGCGCATCCAGCCCTTGGCCGAGCCGGGCGGCATCTGCATCTCCCAGACCGTCTACCACGTGGTGCAGGCCCATCCCGAGCTGCGCATGGTCAGCCTCGGCCGGCGCCAGCT
>DATLOS010000643.1:0-4472 GCA_035536155.1 Elusimicrobiota bacterium | reverse complement strand
CGTGGTCTTCCACCCAAGGAGCGCGTGATGGGCAAGGTGCTCGAGGTCCCCGCCGGCGGCGAGCTCTCCTCCGAGCAGCTCCAGGAGCTGGCGCAGGCCGCCCGCAACGCCAAGATCATCGTCTTCCCCACGGACACCGTGTACGGCATCGGCTCGAACGGCCTGATCCGGGCGGCCTCGCGGCGCATCTACGAGATCAAGGTCCGGGACTCGATGAAGCCCCTGCCGATCCTGGTCCACTCCGCCGAGGAGGCCTGGAAGTGGGTCGAGCCCACGCCGGCCGCGCGCGCTTTGGCCGCGCGCTTCTGGCCGGGCCCGCTGACCTTGGTGCTCAAGCCCACGAAGGCGGGCCGGGTCCTGACCCTTCCCGAGTTCGGCACCCTCGCGGTGCGCGTGCCGGCGCACCCGCTCCTGGCGAAGCTCATCGAGGCCTCGGGCGTGCCCTGGGCGAGCACCAGCGCGAACATGTCGGGGAGCCCGGCGATCGCCGACGGCGCCTCCGCCGCGGCGGCCTTCGCCGGGGCGGTCGACTACGTCGTGAGCGCGGGGCGGGCGGGAGGCACCGAGTCCACCGTCGTCGACGCGGCCTCGGAGCCGCCGCGCGTCCTGCGGGAGGGCGCCCTGTCCGGCGCCGACATCCTTGGAGCCCTTGCACGCTGATGCGCGTCCTCTTCGTCTGCACCGGGAACAGCTGCCGCAGCGTCATGGCGCACTATCTCCTCGTGAAGATGGCGAAGGCCCGCGGCATGAGCTGGGAGGTCGCCTCGTGCGGGCTGGTGGCCGAGTCGACTTTCGGGGTGCCGGAAGGCGTGCACCGGGCCTTGGCGCCCCGCGGCGTGAGCGCGAAGGCGCACATCCCGCAGCCGCTCACGCCGGAGCTCCTGCAGTGGTGCGACATCGCCCTGGCCATGACCAAGATGCACCGCGGCTTCGTGGTGGACCAGTATCCCGAGCACCGCAAGAAGGTCGCGCTTTTCCTCGAGTACACGCTGGGGATGAAGGACACCGACGTGGAGGACCCCATCGGGCAGCCGGACCAGGCGTACATCGAATGCCGCGACCTTCTGGAGCGAGGGCTCAACGCCCTGCTGGAGCGCCATGCCATTAAAAAAAGTTAGGGAGCAGGACCCCGAGCTGTACGCCGCCCTCATCGAGGAGACCCGGCGCCAGGCCGACAACCTCGAGCTCATCGCCTCGGAGAACTACGTCTCGGCCGCGGTGCTCGAGGCCCAAGGCTCGCTGCTGACGAACAAGTACGCCGAGGGCTACCCGGGCAAGCGCTACTACGGCGGCTGCGAGTTCGTGGACAAGGCCGAGGTCCTGGCCATCGAGCGCGCCAAGAAGCTCTTCGGCGCCGAGCACGCCAACGTCCAGCCGCACTCGGGGACGCAGGCCAACATCTCAATGTATCTGTCGGTGCTCCAGCCCGGCGACACGGTCTTGGGCTTGAACCTCGCCCACGGCGGGCACCTGTCCCACGGCCATCCGCTGAACTTCTCGGGCAAGTTCTTCAACATCGTCGGCATGAACGTGCGCCGCGACACCGAGACCATCGACTACGAGGAGGCCGAGGAGCTGGTGGCCAAGCACAAGCCCAAGATGATCTTCGCCGGGGCCTCGAACTACTCCCGCGTCTTCGACTGGGCGCGCTTCAAGAAGATGGCGGACTCGGTCGGGGCCTTCTTCGCCGCGGACGTGGCACACTACGCGGGCCTGATCGCGGCCGGAGTCTACCCCTCCCCCGTCCCGCACGCGGACTTCACCACCACCACGACGCACAAGACCTTGCGCGGCCCGCGGGGCGGCATGATCCTGTGCAAGTCCAAGCACGCGGCGGCCGTCGACAAGATCAACTTCCCCGGCACCCAGGGCGGCCCGCTCATGCACGTGATCGCGGCCAAAGCGGTCTGCTTCGGCGAGGCCTTGAAGCCCGAGTTCAAGGAGTACCAGAAGCGGGTCGTGGCCAACGCCCGCCGCATGGCCAAGGGCCTGACCGACCGCGGCCTGCGCATCGTCTCCGGCGGCACCGACTGCCACCTCTTCTCGGTGGACCTGCGCCCGAAGAACGTCACCGGCAAGGAGGCCGAGGAGGCCTTGGACAAGGCCGGGATCACGGTCAACAAGAACGCGATCCCCTACGACCCGCAGAAGCCGATGATCGCGAGCGGCGTGCGCATCGGCACGCCCGCCGTCACCACGCGCGGCATGGGCGAGAAAGAAATGGACGAGATCGCCGAGCTCATCGTCGACGCCCTGGACCGGCGCGCGGACGCCTCGGGCCTCTCCGCCATCCGCGACCGGGTGCGGCGCCTGACCGGGCGCTTCCCGATCTATCCCGAGCACGTGGCCGAGGCCCTGGAGAAAGCGGCCGCGTGAAGCCCTCGGCCCAGCTCGGCGTCATCGGCGGCTCCGGGCTCTACCAGCTCGAGGGCATGCGCGACGTGCGCGAGGTCCGCGTGAAGACGCCTTTCGGCGCGCCCTCGGACGCCATCGTCCTGGGGACCTTGGGCGGCGCGCGCTGTGCCTTCCTCCCGCGCCACGCGCGCGGGCACACCATCCTGCCCGGCGAGATCAACGGACGCGCCAACATCTGGGCGCTCAAGTCGCTGGGCGTCGAGCGCGTCTTGTCGATCAGCGCCTGCGGCTCGCTCCGGGAGGAGCTGGCGCCGCGCCACTTCGTCTTCCCGGACCAGCTGGCCGACGAGACCAAGGGCCGCCCCTCGACCTTCTTCGGCGGCGGGATCGTGGCCCACGTCGCCTTCGCCCGCCCCTTCTGCGCCGACCTCTCCGGCCTGCTCTACGAGGAGTCGCGCGGCCTGGGCGTGTCCTCGCACCGCGGCGGGACCTACATCTGCATGGAGGGCCCGGCATTCTCCAGCCGCGCCGAGTCGGAGATGCACCGCCAGCTCGGCTACTCGGTGATCGGCATGACCGCGATCCCGGAGGCCAAGCTCGCGCGCGAGGCCGAGCTCTGCTACGCGCCCGTATCGATGGTCACCGACTACGACTGCTGGAAGGAGGAGGACGAGGTCTCGGCCCACAAGGTGGTCGAGCACCTGCACGCGAACGTGGCGAACGCGAAGCGCCTGCTCGCGGCCGCGCTCCCCAAGCTCGCGGCCCTGCCCCGCTCCTGCGCCTGCAAGGACGCGCTGGCCTCGGCGCTTTTCACCCAGCGCGCGGCGATGCGCCCCGCGGCGGCCAAGAAGCTCGAGCTGCTCATCGGAAAATATGCCCCGAAAAAGCGCTGACATATCGCCCGCGCTGCGAAACAAGCTCATCGCCGCCGCCAAGCGCGTGCGCTTCAACGCCTTCGCGCCGTACTCGCGCTACTACGTCGGCTCCGCCGTCCTGGGAGGGTCGGGGCGCATCCACGCCGGGGTCAACGTGGAGAGCCCCAGCCTGATCTCCCACGTCTGCGCGGAGCGCAACGCGATATTTTCCGCCATCACGCAGGGCGAGCGCGAGATCCTGGCCGTCGCCACCGTCTGCACCTCCTCCGTCTCCTGCGGCAGCTGCCGCCAGATGATCCGGGAGTTCGCCCGCGGGGACATCCCCATCTTCGCCGTCTATCACGACGTGGAGCGCGGGACCGAGCGCATGGTCCGCACCACCATCGGCCGCCTCTTGCCGGAGTCCCACACCGGCGACAAGTTCGACTGGAAGAAGCGGACCCAGCAGGACGCCGCGGACCCCAAGCCGCCCCGAAGGAGAGCGAAATGAAAGAGCTTCAGGAAGTCTTGGCGTGGATGAAGGGCACCGATCTGGCGGAGCTCTCCTACCGGAAAGCCGGCGAGGGCATCCAGCTGCGCTCCGGCGACGCCCCGTCGCCGAGCCTGCCGGCTTTCCCGCCCTGCTCGCTGACGGCCGTGACCTCCCCGGAGGTCGGGCTCTTCCGCTGGGGCGCCGCCGGCCAGGCGCGCCGCCTGGAGAAGGGCGCGCGCGTGGAGAAGGACCAGCCCCTGTTCCGCGTGCAGGTGGGCAAGCGCGAGGCCGAGGTCCACGCGCCCGTAGCGGGCTCGCTCCTCTCCGTCCTGGTCGACGACGGCGACGCCGTGGAGTACGGCCAGCCGGTGCTCTTCATCCGCCCGGAGTAGCCCTAGGTGAGCCTGAAGCCGCCGCGCATCGAGTGCTCCCGCTGCCGCAAGCCCGCGGCCGCGAAGGACCCGAAGTGCCCGGCTTGCGGCTCGCGCCTGGTCAAGCTCTGCGGCAGCTGCGGCTTCAAGAACTCGGTCGCCAAGAACTACTGCGACTCCTGCGGCGCCCCGCAGAACGACGAGTCGGTCTCCGCCGCGAAGAGCCCCTTGTCCGCGGACGCGCCCCAAAAACCGGCTCCCATTCCGGGAGCCGCGCCCGCCCAACTTAAGCCCGAGCCCAAGCCGGCGCCCATCCCGCGTCCGGAAGCCAATCTTGAGCCGAAGCCCGAGCCTAAGCCGGAGCCTAAGCCCGAACCTAAGCCGGAGCCGAAGCCCGAG
>DATLOS010000642.1:0-2415 GCA_035536155.1 Elusimicrobiota bacterium | reverse complement strand
TGACCGAGTTCGTTTTCAACAAGAAGGCGTACGCGGAACTCCCGGTGGAAATCCGGCAGATCCTGGACCACGCCACCGTGGCGGTCCAGATCTATGGTCTCTCCGATTACCATGCCAAGAACGCCATCGCGCTCGGCCGGCTCAAGACTGATTTCAAGGACAAGGTCGAGGTTCTCCAGCTGCCGGTGCCAGTGCTACGCGATCTCAAGAAGTTGTCGTCCGAAGTCGTCAGGGAAGAATCCGAGAAGACCCCCATGGCCCGAAAGGTGCACGCGTCCTTCACGAAGTTCCAGGCGCTGGTGGGCGCCTGGGACCACGTGGCCGAAGGCGCCTACCACCAGTTCGTCTCGGTGAAATGAAATTCGCCTTCCGAGCGTTTCGCTGGTTCTGGGTGGCTGCATCGATTCTTCTCTGGCTGCCCGCCTACGCGGCCCATGGGCAGGAAGCGCCTCGCCCGTTCCGGGTTGGCGTCCTGAACGCGGCGTGGGCGGCGAGCCATCCGACCGTGGAAGGGCTCAAGGCCGGGCTCAAGGAGCTCGGCGTCGAAGATGGGCGCGACGTGACCTTCGACATCCGCTTCACCGAAGGGAAGCTGGACACGATGCCCGCGGCCGCCGAGGCTCTCGTCAAGGCGGGCGTCGACCTGATCTTCACGAGCCAGGAGGCGGCCACCCAGGCCGCCAAGGACGCGACGAAGAGCGTGCCGATCGTGTTCACCCTGGTAGGCGACCCGGTGGGCGCCGGTATCGTCGCCAGCCTCGCCCAGCCCGGGGGCAACGTGACGGGCATCTCGAGCCTGCAGACCGAGCTCGTGGCGAAGCGCCTTGAGGTCCTCAAGACGCTCGCCCCGGCCGTCCGCCGGGTCTGGCTCATCTACTACGGCGTCGATCTGAGCACGACGCCCATGGTCCGCAAGGCGCTCGAGGCGGCGCAGCGCATGAAGCTGGAGGTGGTGCCGAAGGGCGTGCTCGACGCGAGCGACCTGAGGCGCGTGCTGCGCGAGGTCCGGCGCGACGACGCGGTGCTCACCCCGGAAGGCTCGAGCCCGGATCTCGCCATCGCGATCATCGAGCAGTCGCTCGCGTTGAAGGTCCCCGCCGTGTTCGGGACGGCACTCTGGGTCGGCTATGGCGGTCTCATGTCATACGGCCCGGATTACTACGCCCAGGGGGTACAGGCGGCCGCGCTGGTCGCCAAGATCCGGCGGGGCGCCCGGCCCCAGGACCTGCCCGTCGAAGGCGCCGAGAAGATCGATCTCGCGGTGAACCTCAAGACCGCGGACCTTCTCGGGCTCACCGTGCCGCGCAAGATCCTGCTCCGGGCCGACGCGTTCCGCCGATGAAGATGCCGGGCGCGGGCGGGCGACTCTTCCGCAAGTACGTCGTCGTCCTGCTCGTTCTGGTCGGCGGGGTGCTGATGGCGTCGAGCCTGGTCGAGCTATATTTCTCCTACCGGGAGACCCAGCGCTCGATCGTCCGGGTCGAGCGCGCGAAGGCGGTGGCGGCGGCCGTCGGGATCGAGCAAGTCTTGAAGGAGATCGAGCAGCAGGTGCGCGAGACGACCCGGACCGCGTCCGACGATCCCGACGCGAGCCAGGTGGGACAGGGGAGGCTGGGGTTTCGCCAGGGTCTGGGGGCCGCGCTGGCCGAGCAGCGCGAGCTCGACTTCCTCAGAGTCCTTCGCAATGTGCCCGCGGTCAGCGAGCTGAGCCATCTCGACCTATCGGGCAAAGAGCAGCTTCGCGTGTCTCGCCTGGAGCCGGATGTCGTCGGCAGCCAGGAGGACTTTTCCAAGGCGCCCAAGTTCCTCGAGGCAAGAGGGGGCAAGACGTACTGGAGTCCCGTTTACTTCAAGAACGAAACCGAGCCGTACGTGACGCTGGCCGTGCCGCTCGGCAAGTATGCCCTGGAGGTGACCACGGCGCAGATCAGCCTGGGCGCCGTCCTGAAGGCCGTGTCGCAGATCGAGGTCGGCCCGGGCGGCTATGCCTACGTGGTGGACTCCCAGAACCAGCTCGTGGCCCATCCGGACGGTCGGCTGCTGCGGGAGCGGCGGGATGTGTCCGGCCTCGTCCAGGTGAAGTCGGCGCGGGCCGACCGCCCGGGGCTCGCGGCAGACGCTCCGGCCGCCATGGTCGCCGACGGCCTCGGCGGCGGGCGGGTCCTCGCGGCGCACGCGGCCATCGCTCCCCTCGGATGGCTCGTCTTCGTCGAGCGGCCGGCGGCAGACGCCTACGCTCCTCTCCGGGCGCCCATCATCCGGAGCGTCGTCATCTTCGTGCTGGGCCTCGGGCTCTCGATCCTGGCGAGCCTCTTCCTCGCCCGGCGGATGGTCGCCCCGATCCGCGTCCTCCAGGAGGGCGCGGCGAGGATCGGCGCCGGGACGCTCGACCAGCCGATCGAGCTCCACACCGGC
>DATLOS010000641.1:0-2964 GCA_035536155.1 Elusimicrobiota bacterium | reverse complement strand
CGCCCAACTCCGAGAGAAGGGCCTCGGCGTGCGCGCGCACGGCGGCGCGGGCCTCGGCGTCCGCCGCCGCGAGGTCCGCGTCCTGGACGGGCTTGTTGGCGTCCTTGTCCGCCTGAAGCTTCGACCACTGGCGAAGCTTCTGCACGGAGCGCTCCCAGGCGCGGCCCGCGGCCTCGGCCTCGACCATGAGCTCGTTCTTGGGATGGTCCGGCTTGAGCTCCTCCTTCTTGGTCTTGCGGTCCTTCTCCTTCTTATAGGTGTAGTAGCCGCCCTTGTCGCCCCAGAACTTGCCCATGAGGCCCATGGAGTAGAGCCCCGCCAGGATCGGCGAGGTGTCCTTCATGTAGTCGTACTTGCCCGGCAGGTACTCGCCGATCTCGACTCCGAGGATGAAGCCGATGTGATCGGCGAGCTCGAGCGGGCCCATGGGGAGACCCAGGCCCTTCATCACCCGGTCGATCTGCTCGATCGGCGCGCCCTCGGCGATCAGGTGGTTGGCCTGGTCGATGTAGGGCAGCAGCGCGCGGTTGACCACGAAGGCCTCGCGGTCGTTCATGACCACGACGAGGCGCCCGGTCTTCTTGCAGAAGTCGAGGACGGTGGCGACGCTCTCCAGGAGGTCCCGCCAGTCCTTCGGCGTGAAGTCCTTGGTGTCCGGGAGGATGAGCTCCGCCAAGGGCAGGGCCTTCGGCGGGTTGAAGAGGTGCAGGCCCAGCACCCGGCCCGGCCGGCCCGTGGCCTTGGCCATGGGCGTCACCAGGCTGGCCGAGGTGTTGGCGACGAAGATCGTCCCCTCGGGGAAAGCCTTGCCCCACTTGGCGTAGAGCCCTTCCTTGTACTTCTCGTTCCACTCGTAGCTCTTGCCGGGCACCAGGATGTTGTCCGAGACGATGGTGGCGCCCGATTTGGCGAACTCGGCGTCGTCGAAGGTGCCCGTGACCAGGGCCATCTTCTTGGCCGCCTCGCGGGGGTCCATCTTGTCGCCGCTCACGCGCTCGTCGAAGTCGGCCTGGACGCGCTTGAAGCCGTTGGCGACGTCCGCCGCGTTGATGCCTTTGAGGACGACCGGCAGCCCGTTGTAGGCCGCGACGTAGCCGGTGCCCGCGCCCATCGTGCCCGGCCCGGCGATGCCGATCTTCTCCAGCTTGCGCGGCTTGGCGTACTGCTCCGGATTCTCGACGCCGGCCTGACGGGCCATGTCGAAGACCATATCCATCTTGGCCCCGCCGAACTTGCGCAGCGCGAGCAAGGTCATGAACTTGGCCAGGGGCCGCGTCGCGACCTCGCCGAAGTTCCGGGCTTCCCGGGCCAGGCCCGCCTTGGGGCCGTTCCGGTAGCCGTAGAGCGCCGCGTCGACGATCTGGTGGATGTTGTGGCGGTACTCCGGGTGGCCGGACTTGTCGATCGCCCCGTCGATGTTGCTGTAGAACAGGCGCGCGTTCCCCGGGACGACCCAGAGGGAGGCCGCGGCCACGAGGGCCGCGCCCACGATGCCCAGCGGGATCGCCCAGGCGAAGCTCGTCAGCCAGGCGAAGACGCCGAAGCCGATCGCGGCGCCGGCCGCCAGGCCGATTACGGCCGTGTGGTAGCCGGCGTTAAGGCCGACCTGCTCCATCAGGGTCGGGGTGATCTTGCGCTGCAGGGTCCGGTGCTCCTTCAGGAACTTCTGCAGGTCGCGGCCCTCGAGGTCGGCCAGGAACTCGGCCTCCTTCTGCGCCTCGGCGAGGAGCTTGGCCGGCGCCACCACGCGGTCGACCAAGCCGCGCTGGAGCGCCGTGTAGGCGTCCCGGGTCTCGCTCGAGTTCATCATGGTGAGGCCCTCGGTCAGGCCGACGAGGCGCGTGACGCGCTGCGTGCCGCCCGCGCCGGGCAGGATGCCCAGCGTCATCTCGGGCAGGCCCATCTCCGCCTGGCCGCTGGCGATGCGCACGTGCCCGGCCATGGCGAGCTCGAGGCCGCCGCCCAAGGTCGTGCCGTTCAAGGCGTTGATCCAGGGCTTGGGGAAGTCCTCGATCTTGCCGAACATCGCCTGCATCTGCGCGGAGAGGCGCTCCCCCTCCTCGGCGCTCGGGATGCCCGAGATCACGTTGATGTCGGCGCCCGCGACGAAGGCCTTGCCCTCGCCGGTGAAGACGACCGCGCGCACGTCGTGGTCGGCCGCGAGGCGGTCGATGATCGCCTCGAGCTCGGTTCCCACCTCGAGGTTCAAGGCGTTGAGCTTCTCCGGCCGGCTGATGACGACCGTGGCGACTCCGTTCTGGGCCACGCTCACCTTGAAGTTCTTGTAGCCGGTCTTGGGCGCGCCGAAGGCGTCGACGTCGCGCCGCACCGAGTCCAAGACGGCCTCGAGGCGCTCGCCGAAGACGCGCACGGCGTCGAGCCGGTGGATGTGCACGCCCGGGTGCGGCTTGCCGGTCACGGCCTGGACGAAGGCCTCGGGACCGCCGCCGCCCATCGCCGTGATCTCGCCCAGCTGCGCCAGGAAGTCCCAGACCGCCGAGTAGGTCTCGGGGCCGTTGGGGCCGTCGCGCAGGACCGGCGGCAGGCCGTTGATGGTCGAGACGACCTTCGCGACCACCGCCGGGCTCACCCCGCGGGACTCGAGGCCCTTCGTGATGGTCTTGACGAAAGCCGGGTCGATCCCGTTCGGGTCGCGGCTGACGACCGCGGCGATGCCCTCGCCGCCGCCGATGCACAGCGAGCACACGCCGTTGACCAGGCCGTTGTGCATCATGTAGTGGATCAGGGTCGCGAGGATGCGGGTGCCCGAGGACGCGAGGGCGTGGCCGAGGGCGATCGCGCCGCCGCGCGCGTTGACGAGGGCGGGGCTCTTGAGGCCGCCCAGCTCGAGGGTCTTGACCACGGCGCCGGATTGGCCGGCGAAGGCCTCGTTGAGCTCGACGGCCTGGACGTCCTTGAGCTCGACGCCGGCTTTCTTGAGGGCCATGGGGATCGAGTACGCCG
>DATLOS010000640.1:0-2425 GCA_035536155.1 Elusimicrobiota bacterium | reverse complement strand
AAGCGAAGGTCTGCGTCTTCCGATCCTTCGGCGAAGGGCTCTACGGCGGCGAGTATTACGACACGCAGCGGCTGGAGAACGTCCTTCACAGCCAGTGCCTGCTCGCCTACGAGATGAACGACCAGCCGCTGGGAGAGCTCTACGGCGCTCCTTTGCGCCTGCGCGTCGAAAACCAGCTCGGCTACAAGATGGTCAAATGGATCAGGTCGGTCGAGTTCGTCGCCAGCGAAGAGGAAGCCGGCAAGGGACACGGCGGCAAGAACGAGGACGACGAATACTTCGACTTGATCCCGGATATTTGACGCCATGGCCCCGGGGTTGATCGAGCGCCTGCGCCTGCCGTACCTCCTGAAGCATTATCCCAGCCGCGTGATCTGGGCGTTCTTCGTGTTCGTCAACGGCTTCATCACGATGGCGATCCTTGGCGGCGTGGCCGTCGCCTCGAAGACGCCCTTCATCTTCCCCTCCCTGGGGCCGACGGCTCTCCTGCTCTTCTTCAACCCCGAGACGAGAGCGGCCAGCCCGCGCAGCACGCTATGCGGCCACGCCATCGGAATCGTTTGCGCTTACGCCTTGCTCCGGCTCATGGGCCTGACGGCGGAGCCGCCGGGCATCCAGACGGGCGTCCTCCACGCGCAGCGGGTGATCTGCGCGTCGCTGTCGCTGGTCTCGACCGGCGTGCTCATGGTGCTCCTGGACGTCTGGCATCCTCCGGCCGGCGCGACCACGCTGATCGTGTCGCTGGGCATCATCGCGCGGCCCTACCATCTCCTCGTCATCGAGCTGGCCGTGGCGCTGCTGGTATTCCAAGCCGTGCTGATCAACCGGGCGGCCGGCCTCGATTATCCCCTGTGGTCTCTCAAGGAATAGACCGGGCATTTCGCTTGCGCGCCGGACGATTTGCTAAAATCGTGACGTAGTCCACGGCAAGTCGGATCTCGGTTGGGTGCCAGAGCGGTCAAATGGACTGGTCTGTAAAACCAGCGGGCTATGCCCTACGAAGGTTCAAATCCTTCCCCAACCACCACTTTCTCCTCGTCGCCGCGCTCGCGGCGCCATTCTTGGCCTCGCGGGTGAGAGCCGCGGCCGCGGCCTCCGGCAACCCCGTCCTGCCCAGCGTGCTCCCGGTGCTGCGCGCCGCTCCCCAGGTCCGCGTGCGCCGCGACAAGATCGCGGAGGTCGCCGCGCGCATCGAGGACAAGGACCTGCGGCCCTCGCCCTGGCGCTTTCCCGTGTTCATCGACGAGGACAGCGAGCGCACCATCGACTTCTTCTTCCTCGGCAACGCGCTCAACTTCAAGTACTGGGATAGCGCGCGCCCGGAGAGCGTCTTCGCCGCCGAGTACAAGGGCGCGACCTACACCGGGGCGTTCGCGATGTGGGCCTGCTTGAAGCGCGCGCTCGACGCCGGCGTTCCCATCCTCGACGCGGACTACCTGGCGCGCCTCTCCGACGAGGACGTCCGCAAGCTCTTCGCCGGGAGCGCGCCCATGCCCATGCTCCCGCAGCGCGCGGCGATCCTGCGCGAGGTCGGCCGCGTCCTCAAGGCCAAGTACCACGGAAGCTTCCATAACCTCGTGAAGGACGCGCGCTTTCGGGCCTTCGACGGCGGCGGCGGCATCGTGGAGCGCTTGGCGCGGGACTTCCCCTCCTTCGACGACGCCGCCCAGTTCCGCGGCCGCAAGGTCCTCTTCTACAAGCGCGCGCAGCTCGCGGTGGGGATGCTCTACTCGCGCCTGCGCGGCACCGGGCTCTTCGACGTGCCGGACATCGACGAGCTCACAGTTTTCGCGGACTATGAGCTGCCCAAGGGCCTGCGCCGCCTCGGCATCCTCGAGTACTCCCCCGATTTGGCGCGCAAAGTCGACGCTCGCGCGCCGATCGCCGCCGGCTCCGAGGACGAGCTCGCCATCCGCGCCGCGACCATCCAAGCGGGCAAGCTCCTCGCCGACGAGCTCAACCGCCGGGGAAAGAAGGTCAACGCCCTCAACGTGGATTTCTTCCTCTGGTGGAGCGCCCAGCAGGACGCGAGCGCGCCCCATCACCTCACCGAGACGACCGCGTACTGACCCCTAGAGCAGCTCTTCGATGAAGTCCCGGTCGCCCGGATATTCCATCCTGTGGCGGTCGTCGCGGGAGAACCAGGCCAGGCGCGGATTCTCGTCCGGGTCCGCGTCGAGCTGGGTCAGGAAGTAGTGCAGGGTCCGGTGGACGCCGTCGGCCCCGGTGAACTGCAGGCGGCCCATCGGCCGCGCGGCCGCGACCTCCCGGTCGAGCTCCTCGCGCACCTCGCGGCGCAGGGCGGCCTCCAGGGTCTCTCCCGGCTCGACGTGCCCGGCGGGGAAGCGGTAGGCGCCGGGGCTGTGCTCGTCGTCCGCGTCCCGGCGCTCGACCAGGACGCGGTCCCCCCGCAAAATGAAGGCGA
>DATLOS010000639.1:0-2354 GCA_035536155.1 Elusimicrobiota bacterium | reverse complement strand
GGTTGGGGTTGGCGATCGTCGATCCGACCCTGGCCAGAGGCACGCCCTTAAGGGCCTTGAGGATGGCTTTCTCCTGCGAGGGGTCGACCTCGAGCAGGAACCGGCTCGGGGATTCCGAGAACAGCAAAGTCGCGTCGTCGTGGACTTCCTTGGTGCGCGGGACCCCGTCTAAGTCCAGGTTCACGCCCACCTCGCCGGAGAAGGCCATCTCCGAGGCCGCGACCGCGAGGCCGCCCTCGGAGAGGTTGTGCGCGGAGGCGACGAGGCCGTCGCGCATGGCGGACGAGAGCGAGCGGAGAGTGTCCCGCGCGGAGCGCGGCTCCGGGGTGGGGACCGCGCCCAGCGGCTGGCCCAGGCGCTCCGCCCAGAGCGAGCCGCCGGTCTCGTCCGAGGTCCAGCCGACGAGATACAGGGCGTTGCCCGGGCCCTTCAAGTCCATCGTGATCGCCTTGCGCACGTCCGGGACCGGCGCGATCGCCGAGATGAGCAGCGTGCCCGGGATGGGGAAGCGCTTGCCGTCCGGGGCGGTGTACTCGTTGTAGAAGCTGTCCTTGCCGGAGATGAAGGGCGCGTCGTAGCCGATCGCCGCGTCGTGGCAGCCGAGCGCGGCGCGCACCAGGCGGCCGAGTTGGGCCGGATCGTCCGGATTGCCCCAGCAGAAGTTGTCGAGGATCGCGGCCTGGGAGACGTCCGCGCCCACGCAGGCCAGGTTGCTCAGGGCCTCGTCGACCGCGCTCAGGGCCATCGCGTACGGATCGATCTTCCCGTAGGCCGGGTTCAGGCCGTGGGCGACGGCGAAGCCGCGGAAGGACGCGGGATCGCCCGTCGCGGAGGCGGGCCAGATCACGGTCGCGTCGCCCGGCCCGTCGTGATGCAGGCCCTGGAGGGGCTTGATCACGGTCCCCGCCTGGACCTCGTGGTCGTACTGGCGGATGACGTGCTCGCGGCTGCAGACGTTGTGGTGGGCGAGCATCCAGCGCAGCGTCGCGCCGAGCTCGGCCGAAGAGGGCGTCGGGCGGGCGGCGGAGGGCGCGGCCTTCGGCGCCTCCCAGACGGCCTGGCGCTCGCGGCGCGGCAGGCCGTTGTGGAGGAAGCGCAGGTCGAGGTCGACCAAGGAGGCGCCGTTGTGGGCGACCTCGAGGCGGCCGGTGGCGGTGAACTCGCCCAGCACGCAGGCCTCCACGCCCTCGGCCGCGAACACCGCGGTGAGGGCCGAAAGGTTCTTGGGCGGCACGGCCAGGACCATGCGCTCCTGCGACTCCGAGATCCAGATCTCCCAGGGCAGGATGTCCGAGGCCTTGAGCGCCGCGTTCTCGAGGGCGACCTTGGCGCCCCCGCGGCCGCGCACGGCCTTCGCCATCTCGCCCACGGCGGAGGAGAAGCCGCCGGCGCCGCAGTCGGTCACGGCGCGGTAGAGCTTGCGGTCCCGGGCCGTCAGCAGGCCGTCGAGGACGCGCTTTTCCATGATGGCGTGGCCGATCTGCACCGCCGAGGAGGAGGTCGAGTCGTCCAGGTTCGCCGACGAGAAGGTGGCGCCGTGGAGGCCGTCCTTGCCCGTGCGCCCGCCCACCGCGACGATCAAGTCGCCGGGGAGGATCTCCTTCTCCACCGCCCATTGGGGCATGATGCCGATCGTGCCCACGAAGACCAGCGGGTTGAAGCGATAGGCCGTGTCGAAGCAGATCGCGCCGGCCGCCGTGGGGATGCCCATGCGGTTGCCGTAGTCGCGCACGCCCGCGACGACGCTGGTGAGCGTGCGGCGGGGATGCAAAGTCCCCTCGGGGAGCGGCTCGTTGTAGTCCGGGGGGCAAAAGCAGAAGATATCGGTGTTCATCACCGGCTTGGCGCCCAAGCCCACGCCCAGGATGTCGCGCACCACGCCGCCGACCCCGGTCTCGGCGCCGCCGTAGGGCTCCACCGCGCAGGGATGGTTGTGGGTCTCGACCTTGTAGGCCAGCGCCCACTTCTTATCGAAGGCCACGACGCCGGCGTTGTCCTCGAAGACGGAGAGGCACCAGGATTTCTTGAGCTTGTGGGTCGCCGCCATCACCGTCTCGGCGATCAGGCTCTTGAAGAGTCGCTTGGTCTTGCCTTCCTGGTAGCGGATCGGGCTGGTGAAGGTCTTGTGCTTGCAGTGCTCGGACCAGGTCTGGGCGATGGTCTCGACCTCGGCACGGGTGGGCTCCCGCTTGAGCCCCTTGTAGTGCGCGGTGATCGCGGCGAGCTCGGCCTCGTTGAGCGACCAGCCCAGGCGCTCGCCGAGCGAGACGAGCTCCTTCGAGGAGGCGGAGAGCCAGGAGCCCTCGGGATGCGCCGGGACGGGGCCGCTTGCCGGGGCGATGCGGGCCGGGGTC
>DATLOS010000638.1:0-2260 GCA_035536155.1 Elusimicrobiota bacterium | reverse complement strand
GAGACCGACCATGAAAACGATGCGCGCCGCTTTCGCCTCCATCCTCTCCTTCGCCATCCTCGTCGCGTCGCCGGGCCTCGAAGGCGCCCGACTCGCGGCCGAAGTGGTTCGAGCGCAGGCTCCCCGAGGAACGGCCGGCTTCCAGGCGCCCGGCGTCGCGGCCCTCGGCTCGGTCGGCGCAAATCTCCTTCCTTCCGCCGCGCTCTCTCCCGCGGGCTTGGACGCCGCGGCGCTCTCCCCGGCGCTGACCGTCGACGGCCTCGCCGCACCCGCCCTCTCCGCGTCTGAAGCGGTCCCGGCCGCGCAGGCCCAGGCCGCGCCAGTCGCGCCGGTGAGCGGCTTCGAGACCTCCTCGAGCCGCGCCCCGGCCGCTCCCAACGCGCGCCCGACGGCGGGTCTTCCGGGCGTCGTGGCCGAGCCCAGCCTCGCCCACTCCGCCGCCCTCGCCGCCTCCGAGGCGCGGACCCCGGCGGCGTCGCCGACCGCCATCGGCGGCCTGCGCGCCATCGGCGCGAAGATCGCCCGCGGCGTCTCCGAGCCCGCGCTCAACGCTTTCTTCGAGAACGGCCGCGCCCTCGCGGCGCAGGAGTCCGCTCTCGTTCCCGCGGCGGGGCCGCGGTCGCTGCAGGTAAAGGAGTCGCATGCGGATACCCTCTCCAACTCGGGCCTGCAGCCGGCCGCCGCAGCCCCGGGCGCGGCCGCTCCTGTCGCGGCCGCTCCCCGCGCCGGCGCCTGGGGCGCGTCCCTCTTCGCGCCGCTCGTCGCCTCGATCCCCGCGATCTCGCTCTTCCTCGCCCACCCCGCGGCCTCCTTCGCCGTCGGAGCCGCGGCCGGCGCGGCCTCGGGCTTCATCGCCCGCCTGCGCCTGGCCAAGCCGGTCAAGATCCTTGCGCTGGCCGCGGTCGGCGTCGCCGCCGCCTGGTTCGCGCCGAGCTGGCTCGTTCCCGCCGGCATCGCCGCGGGCTTCCTCGGCGTCCGGGCCCTCATGCCGGCCCGCCGCGAGAAGGCGGCCGCCCCGACCCTCTCTGCCGAGACGCAGGCCGCCAATCTCGCCGCGCTCAAGGCCGACATCGACGCCCGCGTGGCGGCCACCCCCGGTCCGCGCGCGCAGGCGGCCAAGCGCGAGCGCATCGCCGTCGTCGCGGCCGGCCGCCTGCCCCAGGGCAAGTTCCCGTCCTCGATGCAGCGCAAGGAGAGCACGAAGAGCTTGGGCGCCAAGCTTCTCGCCGGCCTCCTCGCCTCGGCCGGCCTCGCCGCGAACCAGGTGGAGCAGCTCTACCGCGGCGGCACGCCGGTCAAGATCTTCTGGGGCTCGGTCGACTCCTCCGAGTCTCCCAACATCGCCCGCGAGATCGCGGTCGAGGCCGGCCTCGCCTCGATCCCGGGCAGCGGCATCGCCAAGAACTGCGGCACCAGCCTCGAGGCCGTGGCCATGGGCCTGAACGCGCTCTGGGCGGGGGAGGAGGAGGTCGTCATCGCCGGCGGCGTCGAGGTGATGAGCCGCTTCCCGCAGTTCACCAAGGACCCCGTCCTCCAGCAGCAGGTCCTCACCTTGATGGTCCTGCCTTCCATGATCCGCAAGGCGCCGTGGTGGCAGAAGATCATCATGCGCGCGACCCAGGCCTGGACCTGGCTTTCCTTTAAATGGCGCCTGAGCCGCCTGCAGCACCGCTTCGCCATCTCCGAGGGCCTCACCATCGACAGCGTGCAGATGGCCCAGACCGCGCAGACCTTGGCGGACAAGTACGGCTTCGACCGCGACGCGCAGGACTGGTTCGCCTGGCGCTCCCAGACCCAGGCCGCGGCCGCGACCGCGCGCGGGGACTTCGACGACGAGATGGTCTCCTACGTGGACTATAAGGGAAAGGACATCCGCCACGACCAGGGCATCCGCTTCGGCAAGACCTCGCGCTCGGGATTTCGCAAGCTGGAGCCCGTCTTCGGCACCCGCGAGATCACCGCGGGCAACGCCAGCCAGATCTCGGACGGCGCCTCCGGCGTCATCCTCATGACCGAGTCGAAGGCGCGGGAGCTGGGCTACGTCCCCATGGCCTACATCACCGCGGTCTCGGACACGGGCGTCGATCCGAACCAGATGGGCATCGGCCCGGCGTACTCGATCCCCATGGCCCTCAAGAAGGCCGGCGTCGAGCTCAAGGACGTCCAGGCCATCGAGCTCAACGAGGCCTTCGCCGGCCAGTCCGGCGCGGTGGTCAAGACGCTCGAGCTGGGCGGCCTCAAGAGCCCCGCCATCGTCAAC
>DATLOS010000637.1:0-2620 GCA_035536155.1 Elusimicrobiota bacterium | reverse complement strand
GCCTGGGGCCTGGCGCCTTATCAGCCCGCGGGGACGGGTCCCGCGCCCGCGTTCATCACCCGGACCTGGCGCGAGTCCGTGCTCCCGGCCGTCGGGAAGGTCCTCGCCGGGCGCGGCGTCCTCGCGGTGCTGGGCACCTATCCCCACCAGGACTCCGGCGCGGACCACGTCCTCAACCGCGCCTCGATCTGGCGCGACGAGGGCTGGAGCTTCGCCGATAAGCTCGACCCGACCCCGGCGGAGATCGCCGATACCCCGCCGGTCCGGCCCGGCGAGGTCCTTTCCGTGTTCCCGTTCCTCGGGGGCAAGGCCGCCGTGCTGGTCTGCTTCTCGTCGGAGATGCCCGAGGTGGCCGCGCGCCTGAAAGCCGAGGGCGTGCAGCTCGTCCTCATCCCCTCCGACACGGAAGACGAGGCAGGCGCGCGCCGCATCCTGCGCTCGGCCTCCGCCCGCGCCGTGGAGCTGGGCGCGGCGGTGCTGGTCTCCCCGCTCACGGGGCGCCAGGGAGACTGGAGCAGCGTCGGCTCGAGCGCGCTGTTCTTGCCGTCGCAAAAGGGGATCGCGGACCCGGAGCGGGTCGGCCCGCGCTGGAGCTCCGGCATCCGCCGCGCCGACTACGGCATCCCCTGGGCCGGGATACTCTCCCTGCGCGCGCGTCCGCCGCGCGACGTCGAGGCCCGCCCCTTCCTCTCCCCCGCGAGCCCGTTCCAAGTCCGCTCGGAGCCCGCGCCCGTCATCCCCTGACGTCCAATTTTGTACATTGCCGTGACGCCTCACGGAGACTCCATGCGCCTTCGATCTCTCGCCTTGCTGCTCTGCGCCGCTCCCGCCTGGTGCGCGCTGGCCGCGCCGCCCGCGGTCGTGGCCCCGGCCGCTCCGGCGGCCAAGACTTTCGCGAAGGCCGCCGTCGACCAGCTCGCCGCGGACTACTGGGACGCCTCGCTGCGCCTGAACCCCCTCACCGCGACCTTCGTGCGCTATCCCCGCTACCAGGACCGCCTGCCCGATATCAGCGCCGTCGGCCGAGAGGACGAGCGGCGGACCTTCACCGCCCTCCTCGAGCGCCTCAAGACGGTCGACCGCGCCGCGCTCGAGGCCAACGACCGGATCACCTACGACCTGATGCGGGAGGCCCTGGAGCTCGAGCTGAGCTCCCTCGCGCACAAGTTCTGGCAGTGGAACGTCGACTCGATGGACGGCCCGCAGACCACGATCCCGGCCTACGTCGAGCTGGCCCAGCCGATGGCGAACGAGGCCGACGCCGAGGCGCTCTTGGCGCGCATCCGCGCCATGCCCGTCCTCTTCGCCTCGCAGATCGAGAACCTCAAGGAAGGCTTGGCCGAGGGTCGCGTCGCCTCGCGCATCGCCGTGACCCGGACCTCCGAGCAGCTGGCGGAGATGCTCAAGACCCCGGCGGACCAGACGCCGTTCGCGGCCGCGGCCAAACGGCTGCCGGAGCCCCTGCGCGCCAAGTACGCGCCCCTCGTCGCGAAGGCCGTCGCGGAGAGCACCTACGGCGCGTACCGGCTCTACCTCGACTTCCTGTCCAAGGAGTACCTCTCCCGCTCCCGCCCGGACGACAAGCCCGGCCTGTCCTACCTGCCGGGAGCGAAGGCGGCCTACGCCTGGAAGATCCGCTACTTCACCACCGTCGACAAGTCGGCCGACGAGCTCCACGCCGTCGGCCTCGAGGAGCTCGACGGCATCCGCAAGGAGATGGAAGCCATCACGCGGCGCATGGGCCACTCCGGCGACATCCGGAGCTTCATCGATAAGGCGAAGGCCGACAAGGCCAACTATTTCAAGAGCCGGCAGGAGATGCTCGACACCGCGAGAGCGATGATCGCGCGGGCGCAGTCGCTGCTCCCGCGGTTCTTCGGCGTCCTGCCCAAGACGCCGCTCGTGGTGAAGGCCACCGAGGAGTACCGCGAGAAGAACGCCGCCGCGGCCGAGTACTACCCGCCGGACGACCAGCTCACCCGGCCCGGCATCTACTACATCGACACCTATTCCCCCGAGACGCATACGCGCTTCGGCATGGCCTCGCTGGCCGCCCACGAGGGCCTTCCCGGGCACCACTTCCAGATGGCGCTCTCGCTCGAGAACCGCTCCCTGCCCGCCTTCCGCAGAAACGGCGGCTCCGACGCCTACGTAGAGGGCTGGGCCCTGTACTCCGAGCGTCTGGCCGACGAGATGGGGCTCTACACCGACGACCTCTCCCGCCTGGGGATGCTCTCGGACCAGGCCCTGCGGGCATGCCGCCTGGTGGTCGACACCGGCCTGCACGCCAAGGGCTGGAGCCGGCGCCGCGCGATCGACTTCATGCGCGACAACACCCTGCTCTCCGAGGAGGAGTCCACCGCCGAGATCGACCGCTACATCGTCTGGCCCGGCCAAGCGCTGGCCTACAAGGTCGGACAGCGCGAGATCCAGGCCTTGCGGAGGGAATCCGCGACGAGCCTGGGCGACAAGTTCGACATCCGCGCGTTCCACGACTTGGTGCTCAAGAACGGCCCCGTGACCTTGCCCATCCTGCGCAAGGTGCTGCTGGGTCGGCTATGTGCACGCTCGCGCTCCTCCTCGCGACGCTCCTCTCGGCCCACCCGGCCCGCGCAGCCTC
>DATLOS010000636.1:0-2130 GCA_035536155.1 Elusimicrobiota bacterium | reverse complement strand
CAGATCCCCAGGGAGTAGATGTCGGACTCCCGGCGCACCACGCCGTTCTCGGCCTCCGGCGCCATGTAGGCGGGAGTGCCGATGACGGTGTGCGTGAGCGCCGCCTTGGCCATCGCGTCCTTCGCCTGCCGCGCCACGCCGAAGTCCATGACCAGGGCTTGCCCGTCCTCGCGCACCATGATGTTGGAAGGCTTGAGGTCGCGGTGGATGATCCCCCGCCCGTGGGCGTAGTCGAGCGCCGAGCAGACGCCCGAGAACACCGCGGAGGCCTCGGGCAGGGGCAGCTTCCCCCGGGAGCGCAGGCGCTCCTTGAGCGTCTCCCCCTCGGCGTACTCGAAGACCAGGTAGATGTCGCGCCCTTCCTCGAAGATCCCGTGGATGCGGACGATGTTGGGGTGGCTGAGCGCGGCGACGGTGTGGGCCTCCCGGAGGAAGCGCTCGCGCTCGGCGGGGTCCTCGCGGATCTCGCCGCGCAGCTTCTTGATCGCGACGCGCCGCTTCAAGGCCTTGTCCAAGGCCTCGTAGACCACGCCCATGCCCCCGGTGGCGATCACCTTGCGGATCTCGTACGGCGCCAGGGCCGGCCCGTCCTCGACGGAGCTCCCCGCGCGGGCGGGCGGCTGCGCCGCGCGGCGGGCCAGGCGGGTGGTGAGGCGCTCCCCCCACGGCGTGGAGAAGACGCGCAAGAATCCCAGGGCCACGAGGGCCCCGCCGAGGAGCGTGGCGAGGATCAAGAGGAGCGGGCCGAGCAGGCGCGAGCCGTCGCGCCGCGGGGCCGGACGAGGCCCCTGGAGGCCGTTGAAGAGGAGCTCGCTGTCCTGGGAGTCGGGCAGGCGGTCGGCGCTGGCCGAGAGGTCGGCCAGGCGGGGATCGAGTGCGGCGGCTTGCCGGAGGGCGTCCTGCATCTGGGGGCGCCGGCCCAGGCCGCCCAGCGCCCGCGCCTTGGTCAGATGCGCGAAGGCCTCGTGCGGGGCGTAGGCCAGCGCGCGGTTGGACTCGTCGAGGGCCTCCTGGAAGCGCTTGAGGCCGTTGAGGGCCCAGGAGCGGGTGGTGCGGGCGGCGCCGCTCGAGGGCGCCAGCGCGATGGCGCGGTCCGCGGCCGACAGAGCCGCCGCGTTGTCTCCGGCGCGGAGCTCGGCCGTGGCCAGGAGGTTGAGCGCCTTCGCGTTGCGCGGGTCGAGCTGGGCCGCCTTGGCGGCCGCGTCCAGGGCGGAGCGCGCGTCGGAGAGCTGGAGGAAGCGCTGCGCCACCTGGGTCATGTCGGCGGAGGTCTGGATGGGGCTCGAGCGGGTCCCGGCGCGCTCCGAGTCCCAGGGGATGACGCCGAGGAGCTCCTGGTCGCTTTCGCGGCGGGCCGGTGCGGCCTGCGAGGGATCGGGCTTGCCGGTCGCGGGATCGAGGATCACCTTCGACGGGCGCCCTTCGCTCAGCTTGGCCAGGGCCTGGGCCTGGGGATTTTTCGCGTCCACGGCCAAGGCCTGCGCCGCGTCCTGATAGGCGAGCTGGTGATCGCCCAGCTCCTCGGCCGCGGCGCCGCGGCCGTAGTAGTTGTCCGGGGCGGCTCCGCCCAGGCCGATGGCCTTGGTGTAGGAGGCGACCGCGTTCGGGTAGTTGCCCTGCTGCGCCCAGCTGCGCGCCAGCCCGGCGTAGCCGACGGCCGAGCCGGGATGATGCCGCAGGTACTCCATATAGAGGCGCGCGCCCAGCATGGGCGGGGGCGGTCCCCCGCCGGCCGTCCGCAGGAGGAACGCGTGGATGACGTCGTGCAGGCGGGCCTCGTCGACGCCCACGAGGAGCGAGAAATAATAGAACGGGTCCACTTGCTCGCCGCGGCGGATGCGGTCCTCCATCTCGCCGATGATCGCCGAGTTGCGCCCGGAGAGCCCGAGGGACGCCCAATCGGGAGCGGACGATGGAGGCGGCGCGGGCGGGCGGACGGCTCTTCCCGCCGGCGCCTGCACCTGGGAGCGCGGGCGAGGCGGATCGGGCGGATCGTCCGCGCGGGCCAGGCTTGCGCCGAGGAACGCGCCTAGGAGGAGCAGGCGGAAAGCCATGTGCTTTCCATTATAGGGACGACTTAGGGGCTGTCAAGGAACCTCGGCTGGGTCCCCTTGCCCGACAAGGCGACCG
>DATLOS010000635.1:0-5059 GCA_035536155.1 Elusimicrobiota bacterium | reverse complement strand
ATGACGATGGAGCCGATGACGATGCCCATGACCACGATGACGATGGGCTCGATCAAGGACGTGAGGCCTTTGACGGCCGTGTCCACTTCCTGGTCGTAGAAGTCCGCGATCTTCACGAGCATCGTGTCCAAGGCGCCCGTCTCCTCGCCGACGCCGATCATCTGCGTCACCATGGGCGGGAAGAGGTTGCTCTTCTTCAAGGGCTCGGCCAGGCGGCCGCCTTCGCGGATGGACTCGCGGGCGCTCAAGACCGCCTCCTCGATGACCACGTTGCCCGACGTCGCGGCCACGGTCTCGAGGCCCTGCATGATGGGCACGCCGGACTTGATCAAGGTGCCCAGCGTGCGCGTGAACTTGGCCACCGCGACCTTCTTGAGGAGAATGCCGAAGACCGGCACCTTGAGGATGCGCGAGTCGACGAACTTGTGCCCGTAGGGCGTCTTGTAGAACTTCTTGAAGCCGTAGAAGCCTCCGCCGGGGAGGATGAAGATCATGTACCAGTAGTGGCGCAGGGCGGTGGAGATGTTGATGAGCACCTGGGTCGGCATCGGCAGCTCGTGGCCGAAGCTCGCGAAGATCGTCTGGAACGTCGGGATGACGAAGGTCAGCAAAAAGACGGTGACGGCGGCGCAGATGGAGAGCACGATCGCCGGGTACATCATCGCCGACTTGACCTTCGCCTTCAGGGCCTCGGCGGACTCGAGGAAAGCGGAGAGGCGCTCCAGGATGGTGTCCAGGATTCCGCCCAGCTCGCCGGCCTTGATCATGGCCGTGTAGATCTCGGGGAAGGCGTCCGGGTGCTTGCGCAGCGCGTCGGAGATGGAGAGGCCGGACTCGATGTCGAGGCGCACCTCGCCCAGCACCTCCTGGAAGGTCGGGTTCTCGGCCTGGTCCTCGAGGATGGAGAGACCCTGCACGATGGGCACGCCGGCCGAGACTAGGGTGGAGAGCTGGCGCGAGAAGAGCACGAGGTCCTTGGAGCCGACCTCCGGCTTGCCCAGGCCCGGGATCAGCGCCTTGACCTTGTCGAGGGCGCCCGGCTCCTTGACCTTGATCTCGACGACCTGGAGCTTCTGGACGCGGAGCTTGTCGATCGCCAGGTTCTGCTTCGGCGCGATCACCACGCCGCTGACGACGGTGCCGTCGCTTCCCCGGGCCTTATAGTTGAACGCCGGCATAACCCCTCCCCGCTAAGCCGCCGCCGCCGGCGCCCCGCGCTGGATCAAGCGCTTGAGGTCCTCGGGGTCGCTGGAGCGCAGGACGGCCTCCTGGAAAGACACCTTCTGCTTCCTATATAGCTCGGACAGCGACTGGTTCATGGTCTGCATGCCGAACTTGCCGCCGGTCTGCAAGGTCATGAGGATCTGCTCGACCTTCTGCTCGCGGATCAGGTTCCGGATGGCCGAAGTGACCATCAGCACTTCGCAGGCCAGGGAGCGTCCCGTGCCGGTCGCATGCGGGACCAGGACCTGGGCGAAGATGGCCTGCAGCACGAAGGAGAGCTGGACGCGGATCTGTTCCTGCTGGTGCGGCGGGAACACGTCGACGATGCGGTTGATGGTCTGCGCCGTGTCCGTCGTGTGCAAGGTGGCGAAGACCAAGTGGCCGGTCTCGGCGATCATCAGCGCCGCCTGGATCGTCTCCAGGTCGCGCAGCTCGCCGATGAGGATGACGTCCGGGTCCTGCCGGAGGACGTGGCGCAGGGCCTGGCCGAAGGTCTCGGTGTCGCCGCCCACCTCGCGCTGGTTGACGAGGCTCTTCTTGTGCTGGTGCACGTACTCGATGGGGTCCTCGACGGAGACGATGTGCAGGCTCCGGCGCTCGTTGATGTAGTCGATCATGCTGGCCAAGGTCGTCGACTTTCCCGAGCCCGTCGGGCCCGTGACCAGGACGAGGCCCTTGGGGATCTTCATCACCTCGTAGATCACCGGCGGCAGGCCGAGCTCCTCGAAGGTCATGAAGGAGCCGGGGATGGCGCGGATCGCCGCGCCGATCGCGCCGCGCTGGCGGTAGACGTTCATGCGCAGGCGGCCGATGCCCTTCAAGCCGAAGGCCATGTCCAATTCGTTGCTGGCCTCGAAGCGCTGGCGCTGCTCGTCGGCCATGAGGGAGAAGATCAGGCTCTGGGTGGTCTCGGAGTTGAGCTTCTCGAAGGGCGTGGGGACGAGCTCGCCGTCGATGCGCAGGGTCGGAGGCGCGCCGGCCGTGAGGTGCAGATCGGAGGCGCCCCGCTCGTGCATCATCAAGAAAAGCTCGCTCATCGAGACCATGCGCTCTCCTTCCGGGCGCGCGCCAACCGCCCGGAGAGATGATTTCCTATGTAGGTACCACCCTGCAACGACTTTGTCAATACGGCGCGACGGATGTCACGGGTTCATCTCCAGGGCGCCGGAGCCCGGATTGTTGAAGCCCGAGGAGCCGCCCGATGGATCGTCGTCCTCGGGCAGGGGCAGCTGGGAGTTGCGCGACGACGCGCGGGTCTTCCGCCGCGTCCGGGAGCGGACGGCGCGCCGCGGCTGCGGGCGCCGGACGGGGGCGGGGGCGGGCTGGGCCTCGGCCGCCGGGGCCGCGGGCGCGGCGGCCGCGGCCGGGGGCTGCGCGACGCCGTTCGAGGCGAGAAGGTCGCGGGCCTCCGGCGTCGTGCCCTTGATGCTCCCCGCCACGACGTCCACCTCGAAGCCGTAGTTGGCGATGGGCTTGGCGTTGCGCGCCGCCTGGCCGACCTTGGTGACCTTGTCGTAGACCAGGTAGACGTTGGCCGAGAGCGCGCCCGAAGTCCAGGTCTCCTGGGCGTCCGGTGAGGAGAAGGAGTACTTGAGCCACTGCGCGATCGAGCCTTTCGCCTGGCCCAAGGGATACTGCTTGACCAGCTCCATCGCCTTGACGTTGTTGTTCTCGATGAAGTCGGTCGGCTGGGTCGGCGCGGGAGCGGCGGGAGGCGGGGTCATGGGCGCCGCCAGCGGGGCGGCGCCCGCGGGGACGGCGGGAGCCGCCTGCCGCGCCGGGCCGGCCGAAAACGGGCCGGCCGTCGCCGGCTCGTCGGAGCCGGGCGCCGCGGCGAGCCCCTTGCCCTTGCGAGGCGAGCCCATCATCACCTCGGCGGTCTTCTTCGGGTTGCGCAGGAATAGGAAGAGGAGCGCCACGGTGCAAACGCCGCCGACCGCGAGCACGGAGAGCAGCACCTTCTGCGATTTTCGCTGCGGCGGGGCGGACGGGCGCTCCGAAGGCGGCTCCTCGGGGGAGCGCTCGAAGCGCAAGCCGGCGTCCGTGCCGCGGCGGCCAAGAGGCGTCTTGCCCCGGGAAAGGCCCTGCAGGACGCTCGACGGCAGCTCCGGAGCCGCGAACTGGTCGCCGCTCGCCGGTCCGACGGGAGTCAGGGGAGCGGCCTGCGACTCGAAGCCGCCCGGCGGCGTCCCCGCGGAGGCGAAAGGCGCCAAGGAGATGAGCGACTCCGGCTCGAGGGCGGGCTGGGCCGGGGTCTGTCCGCCGAAGACCATGGTGCGCGGCTGCTCCACGCGCCCCGTCGGAGCCGGCTCGGCGGGGGCGGCGCCCGGAGGGGCTTCCAGGAAGCCGGGCGGCGGCGCGTCCGGCCCGAGCGCCGAGACGGGCGCCTCGGGAGAGAGGAGGCGAATCTCGGCGGGCTTGGCCGCCTCCGGCGCCGAACCGGGCGCCGGGTTCACCGCCATGGTCATCGGCTCCCGCGCCGCCTCCGGACCGGAGCCGGCCAGGAAGACCGGCGCTCCGCCCCCCGGCGCGGGCGGCTCCTGCGCCGGCTGCGGCGTCGGCGGGACGAAGGCGGTCTCCGGCAAGGAGGCGGCGGACTTGAGCGGCTCCGCCCGGGGCGCCTCGAAGCCCATCGCCGACGCGCCGGCCGCGCCCGCTAGGAGCTCGTCGACCGTGAAAGCGCGGCCGGTGCCGCCCGGCGCGGGCGCAGGCGCCGGGGCGGGCGCAGGAATGGGCGCCGGCGGGTGCGCCTCCGGAAGCGGAGGCGGGACCGCGGCGGCGGGAGTCGGAGCCGGCGCGACGATGCGCGGGTCGTCGACCGCGGAAGCGGGCGCCGCCAAGACGATGCGCGGATCGTTCTCGACGGGCGCCGGAGCGGCAGCCGGCGCGGCTTTGGCCGCAGCGGGCATCCAGGAAAGATCGGGCCCCGCCGCCGGGGCGGGACCTAGAGCGGGTGCTACAGCGGGCGGCGGTGCCGCGGGAGGCGGCGGCGCGGCTTGGAGCGGAGCGGCGGGAACTGGCGCCTGGACGATCGAGACCGGCGCGGGAGAGGACATCCGCCGCTCGAGCTCCTCGAGGCGCGAGCGGAGGTCGTCGATGGCGCGGTCGCGGGCGATGATCTCCTTGTCCTTGTCGGCGAGCTTCTCGAGGATCTGGTCCTGGCGCGATTGGTAGCCCGCGATCTCCTCGCGCAGGGACAGCGCGCGCTCCTCGAGCTCGCGGGAGCGCATGCGCTCCGCCTCGAGGCGCGCCTCCGAGCCGTAGGACGGGTCGGGGACGTCCCAAGGGTTGAGGCCGGGAAGGTCCCAGAGGCCGCGGCCGCTCTCGGCGCGCCCCCCCTCGAAGCCGGCGAGCTCCAGGTCGGCCTCGGCGCGGGAATGGAGCGTGTCCGACGCCGCGCCCGCCATCGCGGAGAGCTCCTGGACGCTGCCCATCGGCACCCAGTCCTCGTCGCGCACGCCGTGCGCGCTCTCCGGGCAGACCAAGCTCTCCGGGCCTAGCTCGCCGGCGGCGGCCAGCTCCTCGCGCGCGTAAGGCCCCTGGATGCGGGAATCCTTGAAGACCCAGTACTTCACGGGCTAATGATGCCCGCCCGGTGTTTCGAATTTATTAGGAATTTACCTTCAGGAAATGGGGCTTGGCGGTGCTCAACGGGCCGGGATGGACGGCTCGGCCTGAGCCCACGATCCTCAAGGCAAGGGGACGCAGCTGGCCCATGCGCCGGCCGTGCCCATAGTAGAAGTTCTCGCCCAGCCCGCGCTCCACGCGGGCGCGGAGGCGCTCGAGGCCGGCGCGGGGACCCGGGCCCACCACGAGCTCGTAACCCGCCCCCCCC
>DATLOS010000634.1:0-2158 GCA_035536155.1 Elusimicrobiota bacterium | reverse complement strand
CCGCCTTCCTCGCCGGCCACGAGAAGGCCATACTGGCCCTCGAGCCGGTCGACGACGCTCTGCTGGCCAAGCTCCCCGAGCTCAAGGTCATCAGCAAATTCGGCGTCGGCTTGGACGGCCTCGACCTCGAGGCGCTGGAGCGCCGCGGCGTCCAGCTCGCCTGGACCGGCGGCACCAACTCCCGCTCCGTCGCCGAGCTCGCGCTCATGATGATCATCGCTCTCCTGCGCCGCGTGCCCGCCGCCTCAGCCGAGCTCAAGGCCGGGACCTTCCGCCAGACCAAGGGCAACACGCTCTCCGGCAAGACCGTCGGGCTCGTGGGCGGCGGCGCCGTCGGCCGCGACTTGGCGCGCCTCCTGGCGCCCTTCGACGTCCGAATCCTCTGCAGCGACCCCGCTCCCGACCACGCGGCCCTGAACGCCCTGGATATCGAGACCGTGGAGCTCGATGCGCTCCTGCGCGAGTCCGACGTCGTCAGCGTCCACGCGCCCCTCACGCCCGGGACGCGCGGCCTCATCGGGGCCAAGAACCTCGCCCTCATGAAGCCCTCGGCCATCCTCATCAACACGGCGCGCGGCGGCCTGGTCGACGAGACGGCGTTAAAAGAGGCGCTCAAGGCGGGAAAGCTCGCCGGCGCGGGCCTCGACGTCTTTGAAGTGGAGCCTCCCAAGGACGCGGAGCTCTTCGCCCTTCCGTCGGTCCTCGCCACCCCGCACATCGGCGGGTCCACCGAAGAGGCGATCCTCGCGATGGGCCGCGCCGCCATCGCCGGCCTCGACGCCGCGCGCCCCGCGCGCGACTTCAAGCGGTGAACCGGCTGCACGCCTGTTGGACTCCTCCCCGGCCCCTCCCGGGACCCGAGGAGACCGTCCTGAGCTTCCTTCCCCCCCTGGACGAGGACGCCTTCTCCCGCGAGTTCAAGGGAAAGCTCCTTCTCGCCCGCTCCGAGTCCACGGCCGTCCGGGCGCAAGCCCGCGCGCTCTACCTGCGCCTAGGCGCGGACATGGGCGCCACGCCGGACTCCTCCGGGCGCACTTTGCGCGCGGACTGCGGCGGCGACCCGAGCCCGTGGTGGTGGCATCCCTCTTCCTTTAAAGACCCCGAGAGCGACCCGGCATTCGGGCTCCTCATCGCCGCGCTCACCGTCGAGCGGGCCGCCGCGGGCCAGGAGCTCGTCCTGCACGGCGCGCCCGGCGCCCTGGAGCGGGTCCTGCGCGCGCGCGCGCCGTATTCGTCCTGGTGCGGCGCGTTCATCGTCCTGCGAGCGTTGGCCGCGCGCCTGCGCACGGCCTTCAATACGCTTCGCGAGACGCGCGCCGCGTCGAGCGTCCCCGCGGCGCCTCCGCCGCCCGGAGGAGCCGCCCTCTTTGGCTTCTGGGACTGGAGCCCCTCGCCCTCCGGGAAGGAGCTCTCGGACCGCTACTACAAGGCCCTGCCCCAAGAGTTGGCTCGCCGCGGTGTCGCGCCTTTCTGGCTGTGCTGGCTCGACCCGGAGGGCGATCCGGCGGCGCGCGGCCGCCAGTGGGACCAAGTCCTCGCCCCGCTTGCCGGCCGCACGGACGTCGTCTTGCTCCAACGCTGGCTGCGTCCCGCGGATATTTTTGAGGCCTTCCTGGACTTTCGCCCGGCCCGCGCCTACCTGCGCCGGCGCCGCAACCCCGCCTTCCGCTCACTCTTCAAGCGCGGCAGCCTCGACCTGTGGCCGTTATTTGCCGAACGGTTGTTGCGCGGCTTTTTTGACGGCTGCCTGCCGCGCTGCGAGTTGGTCCGGCGCGCGAGCGCCCGGGCCGCGGCCGACCTGCGTCCCTCGTTGCTCGCGAGCTTCCTCGAGCACTTCCCCGTCGCCCGCGCGCTCTACGCCGGCGCGCGCGCCGGCCTGCCTGGGGTGAGGATTGCCGCCATCCAGCACGCCAGCTACGCCGCCGAGAAGGCCTTCCTCTTCCTGGAGCCCGCGCGCGAGTTCCGCGGCGAGCCCGACGGACTCCCGGCGCCGACGCCGGACGTGGCGCTGACGATGGGGAGCGCTTCGCGCGAGTACTTCCTCTCCTGCGGATATCCTACGGAGCGGGTCCTCCTGACCGGGAGCCCCCGCTACGACGCCCTGCGCACCGGCGACGCCGCTTCCCGCCGTGGGGACGGCGTGCGCGTCCTCTGCGTC
>DATLOS010000633.1:0-4240 GCA_035536155.1 Elusimicrobiota bacterium | reverse complement strand
AGCGCATGGCCCTCGGCCAGGACGGCGTCAAGCGCCCGCCCCAGCCGCCCTTCTCCCGCGAGCGCCTCGCCAACGGCGGCCCGGCCCCCTCGTCGAGCGTCATGCCGGACCGGGAAAGCCTGCTGCCGCCTCCCGGCGAGGAGCCGCCGGCGGCCCGCTCCTCCTCGCGGGAGCTTTCCGCCGCGGACAAGAGCGTCATGAGCAAGCAGATCGAGAACCGCCTCCAGAGCCGCGCCAGCCTGGCCCTGAGCCGCCTGCGCAAGTACGAGGACATCCGCGTGCAGATGGCCAACGGCCGCCTGCCCCGGACCATCGGCATCCCCGCGCCCCTCCTCTTCGACAACAGCGTCCTCTTCAAGAAAGGCTCCGGGGAGATCCTCGACATCTTGAGCGACCTCGCCTTCAGCCTGGGCGCCACCCAGCTCGTCCTCTTGCCCGAGCGCGCCATGCTGGGCGACGCGAAGATCCTGGACATGCGCCGGACCATGGCGGTCAGCGCCCACCTCTACAAGGCGGGGGTTTCGCCCTCGCGGGTGCGCGTCAACCTCTTGAGCAATCAGGTCGACATCCCCAAGGAGTTCACGGATTTCCAGGGCATGATGGTCGCCTTCGTCTACAACCAGCCGCTCTCGCTCAAGACCGAGTCCACGATCGACTCCGACGCGGGCCCGCCGATCTCCATCGGGACCTCCCCGGGAAGCATCGACCCGCGCAAGGACGAGGGCAGCGTGATCGAGTTCTCGGTGGTCGAGCCTCCCGCGGGCCTCATGTCCTGGAGCTTCCAGCTCAGCGGTCCCGGCAAGGCGGGCAGCCCCGACATGGTGACTTTGCAGGAGGTCAAGGGCGCCGCCCCCGTCTTCCACCAGATCTACTGGAACGGGCGCCAAGGCTACTTCGGCGACCCGCTTCCGGCGGGCCGCTACCAGTGCCTCCTCTCGGCCACGGACATGAAGGGCCGCACCCGCAAGAAGCTGCAGTGGATCAGTGTCGAGGGCAACGAGGTGAAGCCGCAGAAGGCGAAGCGCGAGCCGCTCCTCTCCCGGCGCTCGGCGGGGCCGCCCCCGTCCGAGCTCTCGCCCGACGAGACCTCGGAGCCGGGGCCCCGGCGGGTCACGATCGGGCGCCATGCTCCGCCCAAGCGCTCGCGCCGCCGCAAGACCCCTCGCCCCGTCACTTTGGTCGCCCGCCCGAAGGAAGAGGCGCCGGACACGGTCAAGCCCGCCGAGCCCGAGGCCTCGCCCGCCGCCGCCGCGCAGCCCGCGCCGGCGGCGCCCGCGAAAGCCCAGGAGCCCTCGCCCGAGTCCACGGTCTCCAACTGGTCCGTCCTCTTCGCGCGGGGGACGCTCAACATCGTCCAGGACGGCGAGGCCCAGATCAGCAAGGCCGCCGAGATCTTGAGCTACTACCCGCTCGACAGC
This sequence comes from Elusimicrobiota bacterium, assembly GCA_035536155.1. Taxonomy (GTDB): domain Bacteria; phylum Elusimicrobiota; class Elusimicrobia; order UBA1565; family UBA1565; genus DATLOS01. The sequence goes on along the minus strand of DATLOS010000633.1, from coordinate 2,822 downwards.
CTGCAGCTGACCGGCTACGCCAGCAGCCAGGAGCCGGACGCCGAAAGCCTGGCCGCCCGCCGCGCCGATTATGTGGCGGATCGGCTCGCAAAAGGTTATAAAGTCGACACGAAACGCATACAACGTCAGCACAAGGTCGTCGAGAACGAGTTCTACAAGGTCGAGATATACGCCCTCCCCGGAAAATGAGAGGACTTGAGTGGCGCTAGGCGAACAGTTCGAGCAGCTCTGCTTCGGGACCTCGGCGCCCAAGCTCGACGTCTGCTTGGGCCTGTACCTCAGCCCGGACATGATCTACCTGGCCGAGGCCCAGATGTCCGGCGGCCGCCCGAAGGTCTCGCACCTCGTCCGCCTGCCGCTTCCGCCGGCGGCGGGCAAGGACACCAAGACGGTCGGCTCGCTCAACAGCGAGCTCCTCGCCGACCAGGAGCGCGTCGGCGCGGTGCTCGCGAAGGCCTTGGGCGAGATCCGCTGGAAGTCCAAGGCGGTGGTGGCGACGTTCTCCCACCACTTCGCCATCCTGCGCTACTTCACTTTCCCGGCCATCGACCGCCGCTTCTGGAAGACCGCGGTCCCGGCCGAGGCGAAGAAGTACATCCCGCTGCCCTTCGCCTCGCTCTCCTACGATTTCCAGGTGATCAACCAGGCCGCGGACAAGCGCAAGCAGGGCGCGCTCTTCGGGGTCACGGATCAGAAGAACATCTCCAACCTCCAGACCATCCTCACGAAGGCGGGCTTGAACCTTCTCGGCGTGGAGCTGGCGCCCTGCTCGGTCGAGCGCCTCTGGGACAAGCTCGAGCCCGGCCCCGCCGCCGCCGGCGGATCCTACGCCCAGGTCCACTTCGACGGGGGGGAGATCCGCATCCTCGTCTCCGAGGCCGGCGTCCCGGTCTTCTTCCGCGAGGTGGCCCTGAGCGGCGAAGCCAGCGCCATCGACCGCCGGAAGGTCGACCTCGCCGGCTGCATCGACTTCGCCAAGAAGCAGCTCGGCACCTCCGCGCCCTCCGCGGTGCGGGTGAGCGGACAGGCGGCCGACATCGAGTCCTGGCGGCAGGCATTTTCTCAAGACCTCGGACAAAATGTCGTCTCCATGGACCTGGACAAGGCCCTGGCCCTCAAGGGCTGCCCCTGGGGCGGCCACGCCGCGATCGGCGCGGCGATCCGCACCCTCTCGGACACGCCGCTGCGCATCGACATGAGCAACGCCGGGAAGATCTCCGACGAGGACCGGCGGGCGGCCTTCACCATCCTGAAGCTCTCCGGCGGCCTGTCCGCGGTGCTGGCCCTGATCGGCTTCTTCCGCTTCGGCGTCCTCTACCACAAGAAGACCACGCTCGACGACCTGCAGAAGCGGATCGCCGTCCTCGAGGCCTTCCGGGGCAAGCGCGCCTCGGACATCGAGTCGATCATGAGCAACATGAACGCGAAGCTCAGCTTCTTCGCCGGCGTCACGCTCCGGAAGGTCCCCCTGACCAACCTCTTGGCCGCCATCGCCGAGGCGATCCCCGACGCCGCCTGGGTCACGGACATCAACTACGACAACCCGCTCTCCTCCGGCGGGGGGGTGAAGACGCCCCGGACCTTGGTCATCTCCGGGAACACGCTGGGCGGCTCGCGCACGCTCGAGCAGGACCTGGTGTTCCAGTTCAACGAGCGCCTCAACAATCATCCGACGTTCAAGGAGGCCTTCGTCGCGATCGAGCCCCAGATGTCGGCGCCGTCCGAGGAGGCCCCCGCCGACGCCTCGGCGGCCTCCCAGCAGAACCTGGACCCCGAATCCGACGCGAAGCACACCCACTTCAAGATCTCCTGCAGCACCCTGAAGGGAGGCAAGACGTGAAGCCCGAGGAGATCGGCCGCATGTCGTCCTCCTTCCGGGAGGATCTGGCCAACCTCGGCGACTCGCTGCAGGACAAGGGCTGGAAGTACTTCCAGCGCCCGATCCTCCTCGGCCTGATCATGTCCCTGGCGACCTACCAGCTCCTCTACCACGCGCCGGTGCGGCGCTTGGTGGACATCCAGGGAGAGATCGAGGCCTCCGAGGCGACCGTGAAGTACGCGCCGCAGTACAAGGACCTCAAGGAGCGCCTGGCGATCCTCTATTCCATGCTTCCCCGGACGAAGGACCCCGAGGCCTGGCTGCTCAACGCCATCCGCGAGAGCCTGCGCGAGGAGGGGATCGTCCCGATCTCCTTCTCCCCGGCGCGCTCGACCCGCGTCGAGGGCTACCGCTTCCTCTCCATCTCGGTCAACTGCAACGCCAGCTACAAGCAGCTCGGCTCCTGGATCGCGCGCCTCGAGCGCGGCGACGCCTTGATGTACGTGGACCATTTCGAGCTGCAGAAGCGGCCCAAGACCCCCGGAGTCAACGTCTCGCAGGTGACCATCACCACGGTCGTCAGCGAGGGCGGCCCGGAGGACGGGACGGAGGGGGCGCCCCAATGAGCAGCCCGAAGTCCTCCCTCGGCTGGCTCCTCCTGGTGGCCGTGCTGGCCGTGCCCGCCGTGCTCTTCTGGAAATGGTGGACCGAGATGCAGTTCCACTCCCACCAGGATCGGGCCGCGGGGCCCGTCACGGCGGACGCCTTCAAGGGCCCCGCGGCGCCGCCGCCTGTACCCGCGCCCGGGACCTCGGCTCCGCAGGCGGCAGCGCCTGCGCCAGGTGCGGCACCCGTCGTAGCCGCCGCCGCGACCGCTCCCGCTCCCCAGCCTGGCGGCCCGCCCGATGCGGCCGCAGCCCAGCCTCCCGCCGCTCCCGCTCCGTCCGCCGCGGCCGCGCCGGCCCAGCCGCCCGCGGCGGCCCCCGCGCCTGGCGCCGCATCG
>DATLOS010000632.1:0-3033 GCA_035536155.1 Elusimicrobiota bacterium | reverse complement strand
CGGGAGAAGACCAGGTAGCCGAACGGGCCGCGCTTGCCGGGGAACACCGCCCGGAACGTGCGCTCGTCGAGCCACTCGTCGCCGCGCGGCCGGTCCGCGGGCTTGAAGCGATCCCCGGGCTCGAAGCCGGGGCTCGCGGCCGCGAGGTCCATCTCGTCGGTGAAGGGGTTGTGCAGGTAGGCTCCCGCGCTCCAAGCCCCGCCGAAGTGCGGGAGCATCTGACGGAGGACCTCCTCGAGCAGGGCCTTGCCGTGCGGGAAGGGCTCGAGCAAGGTCTGGCTCAAGTCGAGGATCAAGGTGAGCTCGGTCGTGGAGCGGCGCAGGCGGCCCGTCACCACGTGCAGGAGGTGCGTGAAGAAGCCGACGGCGGCCGCGGGGCTGGCCTCCAGCCAGCGGTTGAGCCCGTCGCGGCTCAGCCGCAGGAGGCGGGCGTCGCCGGACGCGATGGCGTCCGCCGAGCGGGGTTTCGAGTCGATGATCTCCATCTCGCCGAAGCAGTCGCCCGGGCGCAGGAGCGCGAGCTCCTTGAGCGGGGAGTCCTTGCGGCCGGGGTCGAGCTTCTTTGCGATGCGGATGGCGCCGGAGGCCACGAAGTACATGCCCTCGCCGCGGGAGCCCTCCTCGAACACCACCGCTCCGTCGGGGTAGCTCGACGACTCGAGCACGCCGGACAAGGTCTCGAGCTGGGCGTCGGAGATGCCCTCGAAGAGGCGCAGCGACTTCAGGAACTCCGGCTTCTCCGCCATCAACCGATGAGCTGCGCCCTGGCCACCTGGGCCTTGCGGCCGGTGAGGGTCTCGAGGATCTGCAGGCTGTGCGCGCGCTTGACGGCCTCCTCGAAGTTGATGAGCCCCTGGCGCACGAGGTCGGCCAGGGACTTGTCCATCGGGATCATGCCGTCCTTGGCTCCGGTGTCGATGGCCTGGTAGAGCATGTGCGTCTTGCCCTCGCGGATGAGGTTGCTGATGCCGGGGGTGTTGACCATCACCTCGCGGGCGGCGATGCGGCCCATGCCGTCGGCGCGGGGAAGCAGGAGCTGGCTGACCACGCCTTGGAGCGAGGTCGCGAGCTGGACGCGGACCTGCTCCTGCTGGTGCGGGGGGAACACGTCGATGATGCGGTCGATGGTCGACGGCGCGTCCTGAGTGTGCAGCGTGGCGAAGCAGAGGTGGCCGGTCTCGGCGGCGGTGATGGCCAGCTGGATCGTCTCCAGGTCGCGCAGCTCGCCGATGAGGATGACGTCCGGGTCCTGGCGCAGGGCCGCGCGCAGGGCGTTGGCGAAGCTCTTGGTGTTCTGGCCCACCTCGCGCTGGCGGAAGACGCTCTTCTTGGACTCGTAGACGAATTCGATGGGGTCCTCGATGGTGAGGACGTTGCAGGCCTCGCGCTGGTTGATGAGCTCGATCAAGCAGGCCAAGGTCGTGGACTTTCCCGAGCCCGTCGGCCCCGTGACCAGCACGAGGCCGCGGGGAAGATCGGACATGCCCACCACCGTGTTGGAGAGGCGCAGCTGCTCCGGCGTCGGGATCTTGGAGGAGATGACGCGCATCACCGACTCTACGCCGTTCTTCTGGAGCAGCACGTTCACGCGGAAGCGCGCGAAGCCCGCGACCGCGAAGGAGCAGTCCAGCTCCCAGTGCTCCTCGAAGCGGGCGCGCTGCTCCTCGAACAGGATCGAGTAGGTCAGCTTCTTCGACTCGTCGGCGGTCAGCTCGGGAAAGCCCGGGATCTCCTGCATTTCGCCGTCGAGGCGCATCATCGGCGGTTTGCCGATGACGAGGTGGATGTCGCTGGCTCCGGTGCCCACCGCTTGCTTCAAGATCTCCACGAGTTCCATGGTTGTCTCCTAACGGCTGTCCGACCTCATTGTCGAAGCGCCCCGCAGCGGGCGTAGTCCCGGCCCAGGATCACGGAAACCGACGCCCGGGGCGAGCTCTCCACCTCGGTGAGAACCTCGGCGTCGGGGCAGTCGAGCGCGCGACGGACCGCCTCGGCGGCCTCCGGGCGGCCGGTCCGATCGACGAAACGGGTGCTCGCGGACTCCGGCCCCCGGCTGTTGCCGAAATGGATGACGTCGACGCCGCGCCATCGTAGTATTTTTGTCGCCTTCAAGGCGACGCCGAGGTCCCCGGACGAGTTGAGCACCTCGACGGTCCGCGCGGGGGCCTCCGCGGCAGAGGGGGACACGGCGCGGGCGACGAACTCGGCCGCTCCCGCGGCGTCGGAGAGCCGCGCCAGCCGCACGCCGCCGGGCGACAAGGCGCTCGCCTCGCGGGCGAGCGTCCAGGCGTCGTAGGCCGACAGCTCCGGGGCCGCGCCGGAGCGGCGGCGGAGGAGGGCCGGCAAGCGCAGCCAGAAGAGGGGATCGGCGGTCCGCGCCAGGAGGGCGCGCTTGAGGCCCTCGGGGCCGGACAAGGCCTCGGCGGGCGCGGGATCGAGCTCGACGCGGTAGAGCGGCGCGGTCGGGGCGCCCGGCGGCCAGGTGCGGCGGCGCGTGAGCGCGGCGGCCGCCGCCTCGGCCATGGTCTTTCCCGCCTTGCGCGGGTCGCCGCTGGCCAGGTAGGCCCGCCCGTAGACGTCGGCCAGCGTGGAGCCCTCCGCGCCCGCGGGGTGCTGGGGCGGCGTCTCGATGAGATCGACCGTGCCGCGGAGCGGATCGTGCAGCACGACGTAGGCCGCCGGCGGGACGCTGGCGCCCCGCTCGGCCGCGCGCAAGGTGACGAGCCCGGTGAACGGGAGGCCGGAGCGCAGGGCGTCGGAGAGCGGCGAGCGCGCGTCGCGCCAGGCGGCGGCGGACGTCGCGGCCAGCGAGGCGGCGAGGACGCCCATGGAGGCCGCGCGGCCGTAGGCCCGGGAGCCGCTCAAGCCCGTTCCTCCAGGAGATTCCAGAGCTCGATGCCGAGGGGGTGGATCCACGAGCCCTCGCTCAGGGCGTGGACCAGCTTGGCGTTCACCGCGCGGGCCAAGCCCGCGTCGAGGTCCCGGCGGGCGGCGGCGCGGATGGGGCGAGCCTCCGGGTAGGTGCGGTCGGCG
>DATLOS010000631.1:0-8596 GCA_035536155.1 Elusimicrobiota bacterium | reverse complement strand
GCCATTGAAGAAGCCCCGCGCCCCCGCCGAGGACCGCCGGCCGCTCGCCCTGCTCTTGGCCGCCTGCGCGGCGACGTACCTGAGCGCCTTGCCCGGCGCGCTGTTCTGGGACAACGAGGTGCTGATCCTCAACAACGTCTTCCTGCGCAGCTGGCGCTACGTCCCCCAGATCCTGACCACCTCGCTCTTCGCCGGCTCCGGCGAGGTCACGAACTACTACCGCCCGGTCTCGGTGCTGGCCCTCCTCGTCCAGTACCAGCTCTGGGGCCCCTCGCCGCTGGGCTTTCACGCCTTCAGCATCCTGCTTCACGTAGCCAACGCGGCCTTGGTCTATTTCTGCGCCCGGCGCCTCCTGGGCTCGCCCCGCGCCGCCTTGATCGCGGCCGCGATCTTCGCCCTCCATCCGCTGCAAAACGAGACGGTGAACTACGCCGACCACCAGGAGGGCATGCTGACGCTTCTGTTCGGCCTATCCTCTTTCCTCCTCCTCGACGCGCGGCGCGCGCCGGCCTCCTGCGCCTGCTGGGCGCTGTGCTTGCTCTCCAAAGAGGAGGGAGTGACCTTCTTCCCCATCTTGGCCCTGGCCTTTCTGATGCCCCGCGCCAAGACCCGCGAGAACGCCCTCAAGCTCGCCCCGCACCTCGCCATTCTGGCCGTCTATCTCGGCCTGCGCCTCACCGTCTTGAACTTCCTGCCCCGTTCCTCGGGGCTCTTCGCCGCGCAGCAAGGCGCCTACGCCGGGCTCGGCCTGCGCCTGCTCACCTTCGCGAAGGCCCTCCTCGCCGACCTGCGCCTCGTCGTCTGGCCGACCGGCCTCCACTTCGACCGCGACATGGCGCCGGCCGCCTCCGCCCTCGACCCCCGGGCCTGGGGCGCCCTGGCCTTGGACGCCGCGATCCTCGCCGCTCTCGGGCGCTGGGCCCGGGGGGCGGGACGCCTAGGCCTCGCCTGGTTCCTCTTCGCCCTGGTCCCCTACTGCGGCCTGGTCTCCTTCAACAACATCCTGGCCGAGCACTTCCTCTATATCCCCCTGGCCGGGCTCGCCATCGCCTTGGCCCAGGTCGTCGCGGGCGAGCGGCGCTGGCCGCGGGCCGGGACGTTCGCGGCGGGCGCGCTCCTCGGCTTCTGGACCTTCCAGAACCTCTCCCGCAACCGGGACTGGCGCGATCCCGTGCGGCTCTACCGCTCGACCTTGGCGGGCAACCCGGGCAGCTACCGCGCCGCCAACAACCTGGGCGTGGAGGAGTTCCGTTCGGGACGGATCGCCGAAGCGGGGCTGGCCTTCCAGCAGGCGCTCAGGGCCAAGCCCGACTACGCCCCGGCCCTCAACAACGTCGGCGCGGTGCTCGAGCGGCAAGGCAAGCCTCGCGGGGCCCTCGAGTACTACCTGCGCTCGTTCGCGGCCGACCCCGCCTACGTCCAGGCCCGGCGCAACGCCGCCGGGGTGTACTACGCCCTGGGACAGGACGCCGACGCGGTCCGCGCGGCCGAGGGCGCTCTCGCCTACTACCCCCAATACGCGGACGCGCTGGAGGTCCTGGGCGCCGCGGCGATGCGCCTGGGCGATCTGCCCAAGGCGCGCGCCGCCTGCGAGCGCGCCGCGGCGATCCGCCCGTCCAAGAACGCCTTCACGAACCTCGCGATCGTCTACCGCGCGCTGGGCCTCGCCGCCGAGGCCAAGAACGCCGCGGGGCAAGCCGCGCGCCTTCCCTGACGGACCCTTGCGCCCGCGGGCTTCGCGGGAAATATTCTGAGCGGCTGCAACGTATCACGGCGGAGGTAGCTCGATGCGCGCGATTCTCATAGCGGTGCTGGCGCTAGGCCTGTCGCAAAAGAGCGGGCAAGCCAAGGAGACGGCGTCGCCGGAAAAGGATCTGACCGGGGTCTACGACGCCGACGGCGGAAGCTACCGCGGCAAGACGACCATCCGCAAGTCCGGCGAGGCCTATCAGTTCCTGTGGGACCTCGGCTCCAGCACCTACTACGGCGTGGGCCTGCGCGAGGGCGACGCCCTCTCCGTCAGCTTCTTCGCCCGGGCGGGAGCGCCCGGGGTGATCGTCTACAAGATCCAGCCCGGCAAGCTCGTGGGCCGCTACAGCGTCTACCCCGGCACCGGCAAGGTCGCCGCGGAGACGCTGACCTTCAAGGCGCCGCTGCAGCCCTTGCCGGCGCCCCGCGCCTGGGCCGTGGGCGACGCCGCCCTCGTCGCCTGGAGCCGGGACCAGTTCTGGTACCCCGCCGCCGTGACGAAGGTCGAGAACGGGCGCTACATGGTCCAGTTCATGGACGGCAACAGCGAGTGGGCGGACGCCGCCCACATGACCCCCGAGGACATCCGGGTGGGGGACCGGGTCATGGGCCGCTACCAGCAGGGGATGGAATACTACCCCGGCAAGATCACCGAGCGCAAAGCCCAGACCGTCCACATCCAGTACGACGACGGCGACCAAGAGACGACCTTGCTTTCCGCCGTGCGCGTCCTCCGTCCCCGCGAGCCCTAGGGAACTTTTTATCCCCCTCGCGCGTACAGGTGTTCCGGGCCCCAGGGCCCGGGAGGACGCATGAACATCAGGATCGCCGCATGGACGCTCACGGCCGCGCTCGCGGCCGCGTTCGCCGTAACCCCGCCGCCGGCTTTCGCCGCGGCCGCCGCCCGTCCGGCGGGCGAGGCGCATTCCCGCACGTTGGTCTTCCAGAGCGAGCGCAAGGCCTTCGGCGAGAGGATGAAGGCCGACCTGAAGGCCAAGCGCGCCGAGTGGAGGAAGGAGAGCGCCGAGCTCCGGGCGAGCCTCAAGGGCAAATCGAAGGAGGAGCGGGCCAAGCTCCTGGCCGAGCACCGCGCCCGGCGCAAGAGCGAGGCCCAGGCCTACCGGGCGCAGCGCAAGGCGAAGCTCAAGGAGTTCCGCGGCCAGCTGCAGGCGATGAAGAAGGCGGCGAAATGACGCCGGCCGGGGGAGCCGCCCGCGCGGGCGGCTCCCCCGGCGTCTATCTCAGTAGGTCGTCCAAACGCTGCCTTTGCTGTCGGTGTGGGTGCAGCTGAGCCAGAAGTCGCCGTGGTTTCTGACGGGTCCCGACGCCGGCGGCGTATCGGTCTCCCAGTAGATCCACAGCGGGCCCAGCTGCCCGTCATAGCTGGCGGGCATGCCGAGACCCAAGCTGCAGCCGCCCGGGATCGACGCGAGACCGACGCAGACCCCGCTGCTCGGGAGGTGCTGGCCCACGTCCGCCGCCGGGATCGAGCGGATGTATTTGCCGTTGAGCGTGAGCGAGGAGAGGTCGTCGCTGGGGAAGGTGCCCTGCATGTCGCCGTAATAGACCATCAGCGCCGAGCGCACCGCGCCCAGCTGGCCCTTGGTGGCGCCGTCCCTCGACTTGCGCAGGAGCGTGGCGAACCGGGGAAGGGCGACGGCGGCGAGGATGCCGATGATCGCCACCACCACCATGAGCTCGATGAGGGTAAATCCCCTCGGCTTGAGGAGAACCTTGCCCGTGGTCTTGCGGCCCTCGAGGGCGCGGTGGGCGTCGGCGGCCTTCGAGAGCGGAAACTCCGCGCCGATGCGCAGCTTGAGCTTGCCCGAGCCGATCCAGCCCAGGACGTCCCCCGCCCGCGTCAGGAGCTCGTCGCGGGTGCGGGTGTAGTGGCCGAGGCTGGGGCGGGTGAGGAAGAGGGAGCCGCGCGCGTTGAGAACCTGGGCGTCGACGGGGCCGACCGGGCCGCTCGACTGGCCGAAGAGCGCCATCAGCCCGCGGGGCGCCAGGCAGCGCAGGCCCTTCTCGAAGGTGTCCTTGCCCACGCCGTCGTAGACGACCTGGAGGCCCTCTCCGCCCGAGAACTCCTTGGCGGCCGCTTCGAAGTCCTCGCCGGGAACGAGGACGACGCGCTCGGCCCCGGCCTCCTTGGCCAAGGCCGCCTTCTCCGGCGTCGAGACCGTGGCCAGCACCCGTGCCCCGCGGCTGCGCGCGATCTGGACGAGGAGCAGCCCGACCCCGCCCGCCGCGGCGTGCACCAGGCAGCGGTCGCCGGGCTTGAGGGGATAGGTGGAGGTCGCGAGATAGTGGGCGGTCATGCCCTGGAGCATCGCCGCGGCGGCCTCGCGGGAGCCCAAGCCCTCGGGGACCGGGACGAGCTCCTCGGCGGGCACCGCGGCCAGCTCGGCGTAGGCGCCTTGGGTCCCGGCCCAGGCCACGCGCTGGCCGACGCTCAGCCCGGAGACGCCCTCGCCCAGCGCCTCCACCACGCCGGCGCCCTCCTTGCCCGGGATGAAGGGCATCTTGGACGGGTAGATGCCCTTGCGGAAGTAGACGTCGATGAAGTTCAGGCCTATCGCCTCCAGCCGGACCAGCGCCTGCCCAGGTCCCGGGCGAGGATCGGGGGCGTCCTCCCAGCGCAGGACCTCGGGGCCGCCGTTGGCGTGGATCCGGATCGCCTTCACACGATCCCCAGCGCCCGGCCCACCTTGGCGAACTTCTCCAGGGCGAGCTCGAGGTCCTTCTGCGAGTGCGCCGCGGAGACGATGGTGCGCAGGCGCTCCTTGCCTTTGGCCACGGTCGGAAAGCCGATAGAGAGGGCGAAGACGCCTTCCTCGAAAAGCCGGGCGCTGAACTCGGCGGCCTTGCGGGTGTCGCCCACGATCACCGGCGTGATCGGGGTCTCGCTCAGGCCGGTGTTGAAGCCGGCCTTCTTCAGGCCCTCCTTGAACATCTTCGCGTTGGCCCAGAGCTTCTCGATGAGCTGGGGCTCCCCTTCGAGGACGTCGAGCGCCGCGATGCAGGTGGCCGTCACCGACGGCGGGTGCGAGCTCGAGAACAGGAAGGGCCGCGCCGTCGAGACCAGGTACTCGCGCAGGGAGGCCGGCCCCGCGACGTAGCCGCCGATCGCGGCGATGGCCTTCGAGAGCGTCCCGATCTGCACCGGGACGCGGTCGGTGAGGCCGAAATGGTCGGGGGTGCCGCGGCCGTTCTTGCCCATCACGCCGCTCGCGTGGGCGTCGTCGACCATCACGATGGCGTCGTGCGACTCCGCCAGCTCCACGATCTCGGGAAGAGGCGCCACGTCGCCGTCCATGGAGAAGACCCCGTCGGTCACGATCATCCGGCGCCGGGCGGACCTGGCCTCGGGCGACTCGAGGATCGTCCGCAGCGCCTTCATGTCCTTGTGAGGATAGACCTTGCGCGCCGACTTGGCCAGCCGCGCGCCGTCGATGATCGAGGCGTGGTTGAGCTCGTCCGAGATGAGCAGGTCCTTGTCGCTCGACATGAGGCTCTGGCACAGGGCGACGTTGGTGGCAAATCCCGACTGGAAGACCAGCGCGGCCTCGGTGCCCTTAAATCGGGCCAGGCGCTCCTCGAGGCGCTGGTGGATGTCCATGGTGCCGATGATGCTGCGCACCGCCGCGGTGCCGACCCCGTAGCGGTCGATCGCCGCCTTGGCCGCCGCCAGGACCTTGGGATGCGTGGTGAGGCCGAGGTAGTTGTTCGAGGTGAGGTTCACGACCTTCTTGCCGTCGATGACGCTCACCGCCTCCTGGGGGCCCTCCAGGACGCGCAGGCGGATGCGGCGGCCCTCCGCGTCGAGCGCGGCGAGCTCCGCATCCAAGAACTTCATGACGTCCCGGACCTTGGTCGACGCGCTCATCGGACCTCCTCCGCCGCGACCTCGCGCGGGTTGGCGCTGTAGTGGAAGCGGAAATAGTGGCCGTCGGCCTCGAGCAGGCGGCCCACCGAGGGCTCGTTGCCGCGGCCCGGCAGCACCTCGACCTCGATGGGCTCGTAGTCGAGGTGCTCGACGCCGGAGGAGCGCTCCACGCGGAAGAGGGACACGCGCAGGTCCGTGCGCTCGAGCGGCTCATAGTAGGCGATGATCCGGCTCTTGGGCGTCTCCTCGAGGAGCTGGGAGCGCTTCTCGATGTCGGAGACCCAGGCCTCGAAGACCTCCTGCATGGGGAAGACGACCCGGTCCTTCTCCCACACGCCGCCCAGAAGGCTGCGCGGCGCCAGGTGGAGGTTCGAGGAGAGGTCGGTCCAGAGGCGGTAGCGCCGGCCGGCCAGGGAGAAGTCCGCGCTGAACTCCTCGTAGCGGTTCTCGCGGGGCAGGTAGCGGATCGGCACCTCGGTCCACTGGGGGCGGGCCGGATCGGTGTAGTCGGTGACGCGCACGCTGGGCCGGCGGCCCGGCTCGGCGTAGCGCAGGGCGATGTTGCGCCCGGCGACCTTCCGGGCGCCGTCGCCCGACGCCGGGGCCACGACCGCGGCTTTCATGCTCGCGGGCTCCGGCGGCGCCGGAGTCGAGAGCGCCGGCCCGGGGGCGCTCTCCGACCAGGCCTTGCGCGCCTTGGCCTTGGCCGCGCGCAGGACGCGCCCGTCCTCGACGCGCACCAGGCGGGCGTTCACCTCGACCCAGCCGCCCCCCAGGTCCGTCAGCGTCCCGGTGACGAGGAGGTCGGCGCCCGCCATGCGCCCGACCTTGATCGCGGTCTCGGGCGCGACCAGCCCGCTGGCCTGGAGCTTGGCCTCGTCGAGGAGCTTCCCCAGGCGCGCGCGCTCGACCAGGTTCAGGCCGCCTTGGGCGACGAGCTCGGTCTGCAGGGACTCCGCGACGGCCGCCCCGCCCGCGGACTCGCGCCCGTCGGCGAAGGCGAAGGGCACCACGGCGGCCGTCTTGGCGCCGAGCTTGCCCGAGTCCCGCAGCAGGTCGCGGGCCAACGACTTGTAGGGGTCGGCGTGGGCCGGGCGGGCGAAGGCCGCGGCGAGGAGGGCGGCCGTGAGCGCCCTCACGAGATCTCCAGCACCACCTTGCCGCAGTCCTTTTTGGGAGAGTTCATGACCGCGAAGGCGTCCTGAAACCGGCTGATCGGAAAGCGATGGGTGACGACGGGGCGCGGGTCGATGGCCTTGGCCTTGAGCAGGCGGTCCATCGTCTTCCAGGTCCCGAAGATCTGCCGGCCGGCGATGCCGAAGACGCGGATGCCCTTGAAGACGATGTCGTTGGCCCAGTCGATCGACAGCGGGCCCGGCGGTATGCCGAACGCGGTGACCCGCCCGCCGCTCTTGACCGCCTTGAGTCCCGCCTCGATGGCCGCGGGCGCGCCGGACATCTCCAGCACGACGTCGACGCCCCCGGGGTCGCCGGCCGCCTTGCGCACCCGCGCCGCGTAGTCCGGCGCGGCGGGATCGAGAGTCAGGTCCGCGCCCATGCGCGTCGCCAGCCGCCGGCGGAAGGCCGAGCCGTCGACCGCGATCACCGGCCTGGCCTTGCCCGACTTGGCCGCCGCCACGGCGAAGAGGCCCTGCGGCCCGCAGCCGAGGACGAGGACGGACTTGCCCGCGATCTTCTCCACCAAGGCGGCGTACACCGCGTTGCCCATGGGCTCGAGAAGGGAGCCCACGTCTTCCAAGCCCTTGGTCCGGTGCTTCCAGGCGCAGCGCGCGGGCACCCGCGCGTACTCGGCGAAGCCGCCGGGCAGGTCGATGCCCATGATCTTGAGCTCGCGGCAGACGTGCTGCTGGCCGCTCCGGCACTGCGGGCACTTGCCGCAGTAGACGTGGGACTCGATCGAGACGAAGTCCCCCTTGCGAAAGCCCTTCGCGGCCGCGCCCACCTCGGCCACCTCGCCGCAGAACTCGTGGCCGAAGACCATGGGCAGCGGGAAGCGCCGGGGCGCCCAGGAGTACCAGTTGTAGATGGGCATGTCGCTGCCGCAGATCGAGGCGCGGCGGACCTTCACGAGGAGGTCGTCCTTGCCGATGCGCGGCGCGGCGAGGTCGGCGAGGGCGGCGCCCGGGCCGGCCTTCGACTTGAGGAGGGCCCGCATTTCAGCCCTTCACCAGGTTTTTGACCACGAACATCCAGTTCTCCTTGCGCTCGCGCAGCCGGCGCACGAAGTACGGGAACCAGTGGGTGCCGTAGGGGACGTAGATGCGGACCTTGTAGCCGTCGGCGCGGAGCTCCGCCCAGCGTCCCGGGCGCAGGCCGTAGAGCATCTGGAACTCGAAGCGGTCCTTGGCGATGCCCTTCTCCTTTATGAAGGCGAGCGCCGCCTGGACGCGGTCCTCGTCGTGGGTCGCGATGGCCGGGTAGTTTCCCGCCTCGAGGAGGCGCCGCGCCAGGACGTCGTACTGGGCGTTGACCTCCTCCTTCGACTGGAAGGCGACGGCCGGGGGCTCTTTATAGGCGCCCTTGACCAGGCGCACGCGGGCTCCGGCCTTGATCAGCGCCTCGACGTCCTGGGGCGTGCGCTTGAGATAAGACTGGAGCACGGTGCCGACGTTCTTCCGGTCGCGGAACACTTCCAGAAAGACGTCGACCGTGCTCTGGGTGTACTCCGAGCCCTCCATGTCGATGCGGATGAAATTGTCCAGGCGCTTCGCCTCGTCGAGGATTTTCTCGAGGTGGCGCTTGGCCAGATCGCGGCTCAAGTTGAAGCCGAGCTGGGTGAGCTTGAGGCTCACGTTGCTGTCGAGCTTGCGCTCGTGGATGCCGCGCAGGAGGCCGAGGATCTCGTCGGCCGCGGCCTGGGCCTGGGCCTCGTTGGCGCAGTCCTCGCCGAGGAAGTCGAGGGTCGCGCTCAGGCCGCGCTTGTTCAAGTCTTGGACCGCG
>DATLOS010000630.1:0-7184 GCA_035536155.1 Elusimicrobiota bacterium | reverse complement strand
CCCGCGTGAAGCCCCTCGCCATCGTCGGCATCGGCTGCCTGTTTCCCAAGGCGGAGGGGCTCGACGAGTACTGGTCGAACATCAAGGAGCGCATCGACGCGATCGGCGACGTCCCGCCGAGCCACTGGCGCCCCGAGGACTACTTCGACGCCGACCCCAAGCGCCCCGACCGCACCTACGGGCGCCGCGGCGGCTTCCTCCCGCCCGTAGACTTCGACCCGACCGAGTTCGGCCTGGCGCCCTCGAACATCCCCGCCACCGACCCCGCCCAGGTGCTGGGCTTGGTCGTCGCCCAGCGCGCCCTGCGCGACGCCGGCTACGGCCCGGAGAAGGCCTGGGACAAGCGCCGCGCGAGCGTCATCCTCGGCGTCACCGGCACCCTCGAGCTCGCCATCCCCCTCGGGGCGCGCCTCGGCCATCCCATCTGGCGCCGCGCCCTCAATGAAGCCGGCGTCACCGGCGAGCGCGCCGAGGCCGTGGTCCGCCGCATCTCCGATTCCTACGTCGAGTGGCAGGAGAACTCCTTCCCCGGCCTGCTCGGCAACGTGGTCGCGGGGCGCATCGCCAATCGCTTGGACCTGGGCGGCACGAACTGCGTCGTGGACGCGGCCTGCGCCAGCTCGCTCAGCGCGACGCACATGGCCTCGATGGAGCTCGCCGCGGGCCGCGCCGACCTGGTGATCACTGGCGGCGTCGACTGCTTCAACGACATCTTCATGTACATGTGCTTCTCCAAGACCCCGGCGCTGTCGCCGACGGGGAACTCGCGGCCCTTCGACGCCGCGGGCGACGGCACCATCCTGGGCGAGGGCGTGGGCATGGTCGTGCTCAAGCGCCTCGAGGACGCCGTGCGCGACGGAGACAAGGTCTACGCCGTGCTCAAGGCCGTCGGCTCGTCCTCGGACGGACGGGGCAAGGCGATCTACGCGCCCAGCCCCGAGGGCCAGGTGAAGGCCTTGAAGAGCGCCTACGAGCTCGCCGCCGTGAGCCCCGACACCATCGAGCTCGTCGAGGCCCACGGCACCGGCACCAAGGTCGGCGACGCGGCCGAGGTGAAGGCCCTGGCCGAGGTTTACCGCGCGGCCCGGCCCGAGGGGACCTGGGTCGCCTTGGGCTCGGTCAAGTCGAGCATCGGCCACACCAAGGCCGCCGCGGGCGCGGCCGGCCTCATCAAGGCCGCGATGGCCTTAAAAAACAAGGTCCTGCCGCCCACGATCAAGGTCGAGACGCCGCTTCCCGCCCTTGCCTCGGGCGAGACGCCTTTCTACGTCAGCGCCGAGAAGCGGCCTTGGCTGCCGCCCGCCGGCCATCCCCGTCGCGCCGCGGTCTCCGCCTTCGGCTTCGGCGGGAGCAACTTCCACGCGGTGCTCGAGGAGCACGAGGGAACGAAGTCCGCTCCCGACTGGGACGGCACCGTCGAGCTCGTCGCCCTCTCGGCCCCGACGCGCGAGGCCTTGGCCGCCGAGCTCTCCGCCTGGACCCGCGAGCTTCCGTGGACCGAGGCCCGGGCCAAGGCCTGGTCCCTGCGCCGCTCTTTCGACTCCGCCAAGCCCTTCCGCCTCGCCGCCGTGATCCAGAAGGGCGCCGCCGCCGCGCCCATGTTCGCCGCCGCGCTCAAGGCGGTCGAGTCCGGCAAGGACGCGTTCTCCCTTCCCGACGGGCTGTGGTTCGCCGCGGGCCCCACAGCCGGCCCGGTCGCCTTCCTCTTCCCCGGCCAAGGCGCGCAGTACGTGGGCATGGGCCGCGACCTCGCCTGCCACTTCCCCGAGGTCCTGGACGCCTGGACCGAGGCCGACGGCGCCTGGACGAAAGCCGGGAAGGCGGGACGCATCTCGGATCTCGCCTACCCCCAGTCGGCTTTTGACGACAGGGCCCGCTCCGGGCAGGAATCGGCCCTGCGCGACACGCGCGCGGCCCAGCCCGCCCTCGGCGCCCTCGGCCTCGGCTTCGCGCGCGTCCTAGCCCGCTTCGGCCTCGCCCCGGCGATGGCCGCGGGGCACAGCTACGGCGAGCTCCCGGCCCTGTGGGCCGCGGGGCGGCTCTCCTCCGAGGAGCTTTACCGCCTTTCCATCCTGCGCGGCGCCTTGATGGCCGGCGACGGCAAGGACCGCGGGAGCATGGCCGCGGTCTCCGCCTCCCCCGAGGAGCTGGCCAAGGTCCTCGCCGAGCAGGGACTCGACCTCGTCCTCGCCAACAAGAACGCCCCGCGCCAAACGGTGATCTCGGGCGCGACGGCCGAGATCGAGCGCGCCGTCGCGGTCCTCGCCGCGCGCGGCTTCAAGGCCGTGCGCCTGCCGGTATCGGCCGCCTTCCACAGCCCGCTCGTCTCCGAGGCGCGCGAGCCCTTCGCCCAAGCCCTGGCCTCCGTCGGCTTCGGCGCCGCGAAGCTCCCGGTCTTCGCCAACTCCAGCGCCGCGGAGTACCCGCCGGCGCCGGAGAAGGCCCGGGCGCTCCTCGCCGGCCAGCTCGCCTCCCCGGTCGAGTTCGTCGCCCAGGTCCGCGCCATGCACGAGGCCGGCGCTCGGGTTTTCGTGGAAGTCGGCGCGGGCGCGCGGCTCTCGGGCCTCGTCGGCGCCATCCTCGAGGGCCGCCCGCACGCCGCCGTCGCCGTGGACTCCTCCGGCGGCAAGCGCCGCGGCCTCGTCGACCTGGCCCGCGCCTTGGCCCAGCTCGCGTCCTTGGGCGCGAGGCTCGATCTTTCCGCCTGGGAGCGCCCCGAGGCGCCCGCGGCCGCGAAGAAGCCGGCGCTCACCGTGCCCGTCTCCGGCGCCACGCCGGTCAATCCCAAGCGCGACGTCCCGGCTCCCCGCTTTGATCCGATCCCCGATCACGCAACGGACACCATGAACCCCAAGCAGCCCCCCGTCTCCGCCGCTCCTGCGAACGCGAGCCCTTCCCTCCAGGAAGCGCTCCGCGTGAGCGCCGAGGGCATCGCCGCCCTCCAGCGCCTGCAGGAGCAGGCCGCCGTCCTCCACCAGCAGTACCTCGCCGGCCAGGAGGCGACCCAGCGGACCTTGCTCGCCATGATCGAGCAGCAGACGCGCCTTCTCGCCGGCCTGCCCGCCGGCGCGCCCGTCCCGCAGCCCGCTCCGATCTCGCTGCCCGCGATGCCCGCTCCGGCCGTTGTGCCGGCAATGCCCACGCCCGTCCAGGCGCCGAAGCCCGCGGCCGCGGTCGCCGCGTCCGCCCCCGTCGCCGGGATCGAGCCTCTCCTCCTCTCCATCGTCGCGGAAAAGACCGGCTACCCGGCCGAGACCTTGAGCCTCGACATGGGCCTCGAGTCGGATCTCGGCATCGACTCCATCAAGCGCGTCGAGATCCTCTCCGCCCTGCGCGAGAAGCGCCCCGACCTGCCCGCCGTCGGCCCCCAGCACCTCGGGACTCTGCGCACGCTGCGCCAGATCATCGAATTCCTATCCAAGGACGCTCCGGCCCCGCAGGCCGCCCCGGCCGCAGTCGGCATCGAGCCCATCCTCCTCGCCGTCGTCGCGGAGAAGACCGGCTATCCCGCCGAGACCCTGAACCTCGACATGGGCCTCGAGTCGGATCTCGGCATCGACTCCATCAAGCGCGTCGAGATCCTCTCCGCCCTGCGCGAGAAGCGCCCCGACCTGCCCGCCGTCGGCCCCCAGCACCTCGGGACTTTGCGCACGCTCCGGCAGATAATCGATTTCCTGGGGAAGGATTCCCCCGCGCCGCAGCCCGCTGTCGCCGCAAGCCCGGCGCCCGGCATCGAGCCCATCCTCCTCGCCGTCGTCGCGGAGAAGACCGGCTACCCGGCCGAGACCCTGAATCTGGACATGGGCCTCGAGTCCGACCTCGGCATCGACTCCATCAAGCGCGTCGAGATCCTCTCCGCCCTGCGCGAGAAGCGGCCGGATCTTCCCGCCGTCGGTCCGCAGCAGCTCGGCGCTCTGCGCACGCTGCGGCAGATCATCGAATTCTTGTCTCAGGGCGCGCCCGCCGCGGCGCCGGCGCTCCCCGTCCCGGCCCCGCTCCCCGCCGCCCAACACGAAGCCGCGGTCCAACGCTCCATTCTCGAAGCCGTGCCCTTCGACGGCGCCGGCCGCGCCCAGGTCGCCCTGCCGCCCGGCTCCGAGGTCTGGATCGCCGATGACGGCGCCTTGGCCAAACCGCTCGCCGCGGCGCTCAAGAGGCGCGGCCTCGCCCCCAAGCTGGTCTCGGCCAAATCCGCGGCCAAGCTCGAGGTCCCGGAGAAGCTCGGCGGCCTGGTCCTCCTCGCTCCGGTCTCCAAGGCCCGCGCCGGCCTCTGGACCGAGGCCTCCGAGGCCGCGATCAAGGACGCCTTCCAGCTGCTCAAGGCCGCCGGTCCGGCCCTGCGCCGGTCCGCGGGCGCGCTCATGACCGTCTCCCGCCTCGACGGGGCCTTCGGCCTGCGCGCCGGCCGCGCGGACATGGACCCGCTCTCCGGGGCGCTCGCCGGCCTGGCCAAGAGCGCGGCCCGGGAGTGGCCCGAGGTCTCCTGCAAGGCGCTCGATCTCGAGCCCGCCGACGCCGAGACCTTGGCCGAGGAGTTCCTGATCGCCGGGCCCGAGGAGATCGGCGTCTCGGGCTCCGGAAAAATCGTCCTGCGCCTTGTCGACGCGCCCCTCGCGGACGCCGCGCCCGCGCTCGGCGAGAGCGACGTCGTCCTCGTCACCGGCGGCGCGCGCGGCGCCACCGCCGCGGCCGCTCTCGAGCTGGCCAAGGCCCGCCGCCCGATCGTCGTCCTCCTCGGCCGCAGCCCCGAGCCCCAAGACGAGCCCGAGTGGCTCCGCTCCCTGGACGGCGAGACCGCGATCAAGGCCGCGATCGCCCGCATCGCGAACGGCTCCAAGCCTTCCCCGAAGACCATCGAGGAGACCTATCGCCGCCACGCGGCGAACCGCGAGATCCTGCGCGCCCTGGCCGCCCTGCGCGCGGCGGGCTCCCGCGCGGAATACGTCTCCTGCGACGCGCGCGACGAGAAGGCGGTGCGCGCCGCCGTCGCCAAAGCCCGCGCCCTCGGCCCCGTCCGGGGCCTCGTGCACGGCGCCGGCGTGCTCGCCGACCGCCGCATCGAGGACAAGACCGCCGCGCACTTCGACTCGGTCTTCGACACCAAGGTCGCGGGCCTGCGCCTCCTTCTCGGAGCCCTCGCCCAAGACGAGCTCGCCTTCATCGCCCTCTATTCGTCGACTTCCGGCCGCCTGGGCCGCGTCGGCCAGGCGGACTACGCCGCGGCCAACGAGGCCTTGAGCAAGGCCGCCCACGTCCTCGCCGCCGCCCGGCCCAAGACGCGCGTCGCCGCGATCGGCTGGGGCGCCTTGGACGGCGGGATGGTGACCGCGGCGCTGAAGAAAGTCTTCGCGGCCGAGGGCGTCGGCGTCCTGCCGCTCGACGTCGCCGGGCGCCACCTGGTGCGCGAGATCGCCTTGCCCCCGGGCGCGGCGGTCGAGACCGTCGCGGTGGCGCCAGACGCCCTGAACCGGCTCTCCGCCAACGCCGACTTGCCGCTCGCCTTCGAGCGCACCATCGACGCCGAGTCCCACCCCGTGCTCGACTCGCACCGCCTGGCGGGCCATCCGGTCCTGCCCCTCGCCCTCTCGGCCGAGTGGCTGGCCTGCGGCGCCCTGCACGCGAACCCGGGCCTGCGCTTCTTCGGCTTCGACGGGCTCCGCGTCCTCAAGGGCGTGTCCTTGAACGGCGAGCCGGTGAAGGTCCGCGTCTCGGCAGGCAAGGCGCGCAAGGACGGCGATATCTTCCGCGTGCCGGTCGAGCTCCGCGCCGAGGGCCGCAACGCGCCCAACGTACGCGGCGAGGCCCTGCTCGCCGACCGCCTCCCGCAGGCCCCGGCCCCGGCGGCCGCGCCCAGCCTCGCGCCGTACTCCAAGACCGTCGAGGCGGCCTACTCCGAAGTCCTCTTCCACGGCCCGGCCCTTCGCCTCATCGAGGCGGTCGAGGGCGTCTCCCCCGACGGCCTCTCCGCGCGCCTGCGCCCCGCGCCGCGCCCGGCCGACTGGATGTCGGCGCCGATCCGCGAGGGCTGGGTCACCGATCCCGGCGCCCTCGACGCCGCCTTCCAGGCCGCGATCCTGTGGTCCTGCGAGGTGCTGGGCGCGCCCTGCCTGCCCGCGGGCCTCGCGTCCTTCAAGCAGTTCGCCTCCTTCCCCGCGGAGGGCTTCCGCGCGATCCTGCGCACCGCCCGGCGCGGCGAGAGCGTCGCGGTGCTCGACATCGACTTCGTGGACTTGGCCGGCAAGCTGATCGCCCGCGTCGAGGCCTCCGAGCACACCGTCGACGCCGGCCTGACCCGCTCCTTCAAGGACACCGTACCCGCCGGATGAGCCGCTCGAAGCACCCCAACGGACGCGGCGACGATCCGGTCGCCATCGTCTCGATCGGCGCGCTGTTTCCCGGCACGCGCTCGCTCGCGGATTTCTGGAAGCTGATCCTGGAAGCCCGCACCGCGGCTAAGGAGGTTCCGGCCGGGCGCTGGCTGATCCCGCCCGAGAAAGCCTATTACCCGGCCAAGGCGACGCCGGACAAGGTCTACTCCAAGGTCGGCTGCTTCGTCGAGGACTTCGCGCTCGACCCCGCCGGGCTGGACCTCGACCCGGCGCTGATCGCCTCGCTCGATCCCGTTTTCCATTTCGCCCTGCACGCGGGGCGAGAGGCTTTCCGCGGCGCGAAGACCCGCGGCTTGGACCGGCGCCGGGTGGGAGTCATCCTGGGCAACATCGCCCTTCCCACGGACGCCTTTTCGGCCTTCAGCCGCCAAGTCCTGGCGCCGGAGTTCCGCAAGGCTTTCCCCGACGCCCCGGCCGCCGGCGCTCCCGTCGCGGCGATCAACCGCTACGCCGCGGGCATGCCCGCGGCCTTGCTCGCCAAGGCGCTCGGCCTGGGCGGCGGACACGTCGCCTTGGACGCGGCCTGCGCCTCCTCGCTTTACGCCCTCAAGCTCGCGGTGGAGGAGCTGAAGGCCGGCCGCGCCGACGCCATGCTCGCCGGCGGCCTCTCCCGCCCCGACTGCCTCTACACGCAGATGGGCTTCTCCCAGCTGCGCGCCCTCTCCGCCTCCGGGCGCTGCTCGCCCTTCGACGCCAAGGCCGACGGCCTGGTCGTGGGCGAGGGAGCCGGAGTTTTCGTCCTGAGACGCCTCTCCGACGCGGAAGACGCCGGCGACGAGATTCTCGCCTTGATCC
>DATLOS010000629.1:0-3973 GCA_035536155.1 Elusimicrobiota bacterium | reverse complement strand
CTACATGCCCCTGACGAAGTACATCCTCTTCAACAACTGGCTGCGCGCGGGCTTGAGCCTCGCCAACGCCGTCTTCTTCGCCATGGGCTGGCTCAACTTCTGGAGCCTTCTCGCGCTCTCCGTGGTGAGCGCCTTCCAGTTCTCCACGCTCTTCGTCACCGACACGGCCAACATGACCGCGCTGGTGGGCAAGGACAAGAAGCGCATCCGCGCGACCGAGGCCCTGATCCGCATCGCCACCATCGCCGTCACGGTCGCCTCGGGCCTCTTCCTCGGCGAGCACATCATCACCGCCCTGGGCTTCATGTGGACCTTCGTCATCGTCGCCGCGCTGCAGTTCATCCCCGTCTTCATCCAGTGGTGGACCCTGCCCAGCATCGGCTCCCGCAACTCGTGGTCCTTCGCCGGGATCCGAGACGCGGTCCGGGGCTTCTTCTCGCGGTTGGGGAAGACGGGCGAGGGCTCGGCCGAGGACGCCGCCGCGGCGCGGAAATCGGCCCTCCGCTACGCCCTTAACTCGGCGCTGATCGCGATCGGCCTGGGGACCTCGTTCTTCTGGGGGACCCCGTTCCCTTTGATCGGCGTCATGCTCTTCACGCTCCTGCGCTCGGACATCTACAAGAACGTCATCAGCAAGCACGCGATGCTCAAGCTCTCGCTCATCTTCATCATGTTCACCTCCATGGCCGAGATACCCATGCGCAACTCGGTCCTGGGCGCCGTGGCCCGCGACGCGGTGGGCAACCCGTCCGCCGCGGCGGCCTACTTCGGCAACCTCATCGCCGCCTTCTACATGGGCCAGATGCCCACCGGCACCGGCATCCTCGAGGACGACATCGTGATCAAGGCCGGGCCGGTGTCCTTCCGGCTCAAGACCGCGGCGAAGTGGCTGGGCACCGCGGCGTTCGCGGCCTGGAGCTACTTCTACCTGATCCCGCCGGGCTGGATCGTCGCCGCGGCGGGCGCCGTCGGCCTCTCCGGCGTCCTCCCCGCGGGGGTCCTCGCGGCGGCGGGCGCTCTGATCACGCTCGCCGCCGCGGCCAAGCTCTACACCTTCCTGCACGACCTGGCGCCCAAGGTCTCGGACCGCTGGTGGATGCGCCTGGACGTGCTCGCCATGCTCGGCATGGGGCTGCCGCTGCTGGCCTGGGGGAACCCCGCGGTGCTCTTCCTGAGCCTCTTCCTCCTCGGCCTCGTGCACAACCCCACCTCGCGCACCGTGAGCGCGGCCTACTCCGCGGAGAGCATGGAGCACGCGCCCAAGTCCATGCAGTACCTGGCCGGGATCAAGAGCTCCTTCCTGAACATGGCGACCTCCACGATGTACGCCCTGTACGGCCTGGTGGCGTCCTGGTCCGCGGGCTCCCACTCCTCGCTGCCGACCTGGCGGTTCGCCACGGGCATGTACGTCCTGCTGGCCGTCGCCCTCCTGGTCGGGAGCTACATCCTGCCCTTCGGTGACGAGAAGAAGGCCGCGGAGAAGAAGAAATGAAGCGAGCCCTCGCCGCCGCGCTCTGCGCGCTCCTGACCTCGCCGGGCCCGTCCTTCGCGGCGGCGCTGCGCGTCGTCTCGCCTACCGCGTCCGGGACGCCGGCCGTGGCGCCCGTCGCCGGCCTGGGCATGGGCGCGGCCCCGACGCTCTCGATCTCCGCCGACCTGTCCGCGCCCGCCGCGCTGATCCTTCCCGCGGCGGCGCAGGCTCCGGCGGCCGATGCCGCCTTCGCGGTCGCCGCCCCGAACGCGGAGGCGATCGCCCCGGCCGCGCTGCGCGACGAGAGCGCGGTCCAGCCGCGCCCGTCCGCGCTCCCGGCGACGAGCCAGGCCGCGGGAGCCGATGAGCGCGCGGCCCCGGCCGCTCGGCAGGAATTGACCGAGTCCGTCGCCCGCATGGGGCGCGCGGACGCGGGAAGCCGCCCGGGGCTGCTGTCCGGCATGTTCGACGGCCTGCGCGGCCTGGCCGCCGCCTCCGCGGCCGTCGTCCTCGCCTCCGCGCTCGCCTTGGCCCCGGCGCCGACCATGGCCGACGGCCCCGCGCCGGCGCAGAAGGACGAGAACCGCGCCCTCGTGGTCTCCTTGGACGGCGCCATGCCCTCGGCCGTGCGGGAGATGGCCGGCAAGGGCGAGCTGCCCAACCTCCAGCGCCTGAGCGAGCGCGGCGCGGGCCCCTGGGACGCGCAGCCGCCCTTCCCCTCGCTGACCCCGGTGTCCCACGCCTCCATCCTCACCGGGGCCTGGCCGGACAAGACCGGCGTGCTCTCCATGAGCTTCCACGACGTCGGCCGCGTGTTCTCCCAGACCACGCAGGGCTTCGCCGTCCCCATCCCGATCGAGACCTTGCTCCAGGCCGCCGAGCGCCAGGGCCGGAGCACCGCCGCCGTGGGCTGGCCCAACGTCCAGCCCGGCGGCGCGCGCTTCGTCGTCAGCTTCAGCAACCCCGACGCCTACTCCGCCGCGGTCGCCAAGTCCGCCGCCGACTGGACCGACGCCTCGGCCTGGAACGTCGGCGGGCTCCGGACCGACGCGGCGACCCCGCTCAAGGCCTCGGAGCTCGTCGTCGACGTGCACGGCGACAAGCACACCTTCTATCTTCTGGCGACCGGCGCCAACGGCGTCTACTCCTCGATCTACGTGGACCGCGACCGCGACCTCTCCAACGGCCATCTCGGCGAGGCGCGCGCCGGCGGCTGGATCGCCCTGCCCTTGAGCGCGGACGGCGCCACGGGGAGCATGGCGAAGCTCGTCGAGCTGTCTCCGGACCTGGGCACGGCCCGCTTCTACGTGGGCGGCGTGCACACCACGACCGCGGGCCCGGCCGAGTTCCGGCGCGAGATCACGGAGCGCTTCGGCTTCTTCCCCGGCGGCGGGGACTACTACGCCGCGCAGAAGGGCCTGCTCGACAAGCAAAGCCTGATCGAGCAGGACGCCCGGCTCAACGATTGGCTGATGAGCGTCTCCCGCCACATCTGGACCCAGAAGCGCCCCGACCTCCTCATGGCCTACCAGCCCGGAATCGACGTGACCCAGCACCAGTTCTTCATGCGGGACCCCATCCAGTTCGGCTACACGCCGGAGCTGGCCGCGAAGTACGGCGGCTACGTGAGCGACTCCTACCGCAGCGCCGACCGCCGCCTCGGCGGGCTCCTCGACGACGCGCGCGGCTCCAACGTCTTCGTGGTCTCCGACCACGGGATGGCCCCGCTCCACTCGACCTTCTACATGGGCACCTTGCTCAAGGACAAGGGCTTCGCCGTCGACAAGGACGTGCGGGTCGTGGGCAGCGGCGGCTTCGCCCACGTCTACATCAACCTGCAGGGCCGCGACCCGTCGGGCACGGTGGCCCCCGCCGACTACGCCGCCTACCAGGACCGCCTGATCGCGGCGCTCTCCGCGCAGCGCGATTGGAGGACCGGCCAGACCGTCTTCAGCATCGTGCGCAAGCGCGGCGACCTCGCGGGCCTGCACCTGGAGCACGCCAACGCGGGCGACGTCGTCGCCATCGCCCGGCCGGGCTACTATCTCGAGGGCAAGGTCAACGCCGAGCTGATCACGCCCACGCAGTACTACGGACAGCACGGCTACGACTCCACGCTGCCCGAGATGCAGGCTCTTTTCGTCGCCGCCGGGCCCGCGATCCGCCAGTTCCGCGCGCCGGACGAGGTCGCGGTCCAGCTCGTGGACGTCGCCGCGACGGTCGCCCGCAGCATGGGGATCGACGGCCCCAAGGACGCCGCCGGCAAGCCCCTGGAGATTTTCCGCGCCCCGGAGCCGGCTCCCGCGGCCGCGCCGGCCCCCGCCGCCGCGCCCCAGGGCAGCGCCTCTTTCGTCGCCTGGATCGCCGGCGGCTTCGCGGCCATCGTCGCCGCGCTGGCGGGCTGGCGGCTCTGGAGGCGGCGGCGCCCTTGAAAACGCTGAGCGCGCTCCTCTGCGCGGCCCTCGCGCTCGCCGCTCCGGGCCCGGCCGCCGCGGCTGCGGC
>DATLOS010000628.1:0-2674 GCA_035536155.1 Elusimicrobiota bacterium | reverse complement strand
CGCGCGCGCGGCCGCCGCGACTGCGCGCGCTCGGGCCGCCGAACTGGCCGCCGCTGAGGCTTCGGCGGCTCTCGAGTCCGCGCGGACGGATGCTGCCGCGCGGCGGGTGGCCGCGCGCGCCCGCGCTGCCGAGGCCGCGGCCGCCGACGCCGAGGTCGCCCGCCTCCGGGTGCAGGCCGAACGGGAGGCCGGCCGCGCGGCTGCCGCGGCCGCGACCAACGAGCGGCTGGCGACCCTCCAGGACTACCTGAAGGTCCTGCGGCCGGGCGGCATCGCGGCTCTCCTGCTGGAGAAGGCGCGCGCGCTCGTCGCGCGCTTCATCAACGACGGCCTCCGGGAGCTGGGCGCGCCGCTCGAGGCGGACCTGACGCCCGAGTTCGCCCTGCTGCAGCGCGCCCGCCCGGGGCAGACGAGCGCGGGGCCCTGGCTGGCCGCCTCGCTCGCGTCCGGCTACCAGAAGTTCGTCTTGGGCCTCGCCGCGCGCCTGGCGCTCTGGCGGCTCACCGCGGCGCCGCGGCTCGACGCGCTCTTCATCGACGAGGGCTTCAGCTCCTGCGACGCCGAATACCTCGAGGGGCTCGGGTCCGCGCTCGAGGCCCTCGCCTCGGCGCCGAACGCCCCGCGCCTCGTGTTCGTCGTGTCGCACCTCGACGCCCTCAAGACCCGCCTCGAGCGCGTCCTGGAGATCCGGCGCGGACCGCACGGCAGCCGCGTGATGAACGCCGCGACCGAGACAAAAAGCCTCCCCGCGGCGCCCGCGGCGATCCAGAGCGCGCCCGCCCTCGCGGCGGCCCTCGCGCCGGACCCGAAAGACCCGGCGAAGCTCTGGTGCCGCGCCTGCCGGCAGAGCCTGAACGCGGGGAACGGGCCCCGGCACCTGAGCTCGCAGAAGCACGAGCGCGCCGCGCGGACCTGAGCTCACGCGGTCGCGAGGGTCACCCACTCGCTCCCGGTGTACACGATGATCGAGCCCTCCCCATTGTAGGCGGCCATCCCGGTTTGCGGGCTGGGGATCGACGCCGCCTGGACATTGGTCACGGTCGGCAGCTTCTGGCTGGAGAGGACGGACCAGGTGCCGTATTCCCATATTGTGGCATCGACATCCCCCGGGTTCAGGGTCATGAGATCAGCGAGATCCGGCTCGGGCGCATCGCCCGACCAGTCGGAGATCGTGAATCCGCTTTGACCCGCGCTGATGCTGAACATCGAGTACAGGCTATCGGGCGGGATGTCCGTGCCTTGCGTGTTCTGCCACGTGACGCAATACCAGAAGAAGTTGCTGTTCACCTGACCCTCGTCGCTTTGGCCGGCGACGGCGGCGAACAAGACAAAGAGCGCAGCGAATCGGAGCATTATGATCGCGGCAAAACAATCCCCTGTGGGCGCGGGTTTGATGCTCGGCCCCGCATCTCGGTTCGCGTGCCCTGACGCGGGAAGCCGGCCCTATTACGGACCCGGTCCGACCGGCGCTGCGCCGATACCGATCAGCCCGGACGGCAGGGCTCGCCGTGCGGCTGGGTCCGGCTCAGCCGGACTGGCCTCGGACCTCTCGCCGATACACTCGTCCGGCTGGGCCACAATTGAAATCAACAACTCGCATCTATATCCTGGATGTCCGAAGAGCAGAAAACCCTTTGCCCGGCGTTCGCCTTGAAAACGGTTCACAAGGATGGCCCTGCGCCCGGCGCGCCGACCGGCTTGAAAACCGATGACGATGCCAGCATTGCCGCCGACTTTGCGAGGCTCCTCTCAATGAAAACGGAGCGTAAGAGCGCGCCTACACCCAGCGCGCCGGCAAAAGGCGAAGCAGCCGACACGGTAACCGACGACGAGGCCAGCCTCGCATCTGAATTCGCGGCGCTCATCCTTGCACTGGAACCCTTAAGAGGACCAGCGCCGGAGGATGAGGATGATCACCATTGGCGCTCTAAAACCTTTCGCTCGATTCGTCCACGTCTTGAGAAGCTGATCAAGATGGCGGATACGCACCCTCACGCACCTGAACCGTTGCAGAGCGCCTTCCTGCTGTATCGGTATACCGCGATAGTGAATGCTGCAAAAGTGTCCAGTCTTGAAGAAGGAGACTCGCTCGCCCTCCCCGGGTATTTCACACCGAAGTGCAAGGAGGCTGACCTGGTGGACCATCTCACGAAATACGGCGAGCGACCGGGCGTTGCCGCCGCGGCGGTGGCCTATGCCAAATGGCGCGGGACGATGGCCGGTCTTGGTGCCTCCGCGCTGGAAATCCTCGCGAAAGATGCCCAAAGGTATGATGGTCGAGCCCATTGCGAATAAATAGTTAAACACAGCCGGCGATACCTCGCCGGTGTTTTTTGTGCGTTCGGGTGCTCCGAAACAGAGCAAAACTCGCGGCCTTATTTGAACCGAGTGTTCGCATCCCAATGAGCACTACTGACGCGCTCTTCGCTTGCTGCATAGCTGGGTGTGTGTGGCGGGGACCGGGATTCGAGTATCGGACACATCTGGTGCAGGTCCATGAGACGTCCGAAGCTCCCGCCCCCTTTGAGCATCCTCTGGGATGGGAGCTGGATCTTACCCCCCAACCGACTACTCCACGGGCGGAAGGCTTTGTCCAGGTTTGGACAATCATAGTGAATTGCGGGGCGTCTGGCTCCCTTCGGCGCAGGTTCCTCTGGCGCGCCGAACGAGAATG
>DATLOS010000627.1:0-6215 GCA_035536155.1 Elusimicrobiota bacterium | reverse complement strand
TTGTAGGTCTCGGTCACGCCGATGGGGAGCTGGATCGGCACCGCGTTGGCGCCGAGCTTCTCCCGGATGGACTTGTAGGACATGTAGAAGTCCGCGCCGATGCGGTCCATCTTGTTGATGTAGACGACCCGGGGGACGTGGTACTTGTCCGCCTGGCGCCACACCGTCTCGGACTGCGGCTCGACGCCCTGCACGCCGTCGAAGACCACCACCGCGCCGTCGAGGACGCGCAGCGAGCGCTCCACTTCGGCGGTGAAGTCCACGTGGCCGGGGGTGTCGATGATGTTGATCTGGTAGTCGCCCCAGTTGCAGTACGTCGCCGCGGCCGTGATCGTGATGCCCCGCTCGCGCTCCTGCGGCATCCAGTCGGTGGTCGTCGCGCCCTCGTGCACCTCGCCGATCTTGTGGATGCGGCCGGTGTAATAAAGGATGCGCTCGGTCGTCGTGGTCTTGCCGGCGTCGATGTGCGCGATGATGCCGATGTTGCGGATCTTGGAGAGCGGGTGCTGCCGCCCGGATCCGGATTTGGTCGCCGTCGCTTGGGGGCTTGCCATGTCTCTCTCTACCAGCGGAAATGCGCGAAGGCGCGGTTGGCCTCGGCCATCTTGTGGGTGTCCTCGCGCTTCTTGTAGGCCATCCCTTCCTTCTTGATGGCGGCGAGGATCTCGTCGGCCAGCTTCTCGGCCATCGGCTTGCCGGTCTTCTGCGCGGCGGCGTTGATCAGCCAACGCATGGCCACGGCGTAGGACCGGGTGGGCCGGACCTCGCTGGGGACCTGGTACGTGGCGCCGCCGACGCGGCGGGGCCGGACCTCGAGCAGGGGGCGGATGGTCTCGATGGCCTGGGTGAACACGGCCAACGGATCCTCCTTCGTCTTCTCCTTGATCACGTCGAGGGCGCCGTAGAACACCTTCTCGGAGGCGAGGCGGCGGCCCTGGAAGTTGAGCTTGTTGACGAACTTGGAGACGAGGCCGGAGTTGTACTTGTAGTCCGGCGGCGGCGCGTCTCGGCGATCTCGGGGTCTGAGTCCTTTTCGGGGCATATCTTGTCTCTCCTACCTAAACTAGGCGGCCTTCGCCTCGCCCTTGGGGCGCTTCGCTCCGTACTTGGAGCGGCCCTGCTTGCGGCCGTCGACGCCGGCGGTGTCGAGGACGCCGCGGATGATGTGGTAGCGCACGCCGGGGAGGTCCTTCACGCGGCCGCCGCGGACCATGACGATCGAGTGCTCCTGAAGGTTGTGGCCGACGCCCGGGATGTAGCCGGTGACCTCGATGCCCGAGGTCAGCTTGATGCGGGAGACCTTGCGCAAGGCCGAGTTCGGCTTCTTGGGCGTGGTCGTGTACACGCGGGTGCAGACCCCGCGGCGCTGGGGGCAGCCCTTCAAGGCCGGGGCCTTGGTGCGGTTGCGCAGGGGGCTTCGCCCGATGCGGATAAGCTGGTTGATGGTAGGCATTTTTCTTACTCTCCGTCGTTCGCGGCGGCCTCGCGCATCCGAGCGTGCAGGCCGGTCCCCGCGGGGATCATGTGGCCGATGATCACGTTCTCCTTGAGGCCTCTGAGGTAGTCGATCTTGGAGGTCGTCGCCGCCTCGGTGAGGACGCGGGTCGTCTCCTGGAAGCTGGCGGCCGAGATGAACGAGCTCGAGGCGAGCGCGGCCTTGGTGATGCCCAGGAGGATGGGCTCGGCCTGCGCCTCCTTGCCGTTCTTGTCCGCCACCTGCTTGTTGGCGTGGGCGAAGATGAAGCGGTTGACCACCTCGCCCTTGAGGAACCCGGTGTCTCCCGAGTCCACGATCTTCACGTTCTGCAGCATCTGGCGCACGATGCACTCGATGTGCCGGTCGGAGATGGCCACGCCCTGGAGGCGGTACACCTCTTGGATCGCGTTCAGGAGGTACTCCTGGACGTCGCGCGCGCCCTTGATGTGCAGGACGTCGTGCGGGTTGATCGCGCCGTCGGTGAGCGGCTCGCCGACGCCGACGCGGTCCCCCTCGTAGACCACCAAGTGCTTGCCCTGGGGGATCTGGTACTCCTTGAACATGTCGGTCTCTTCGTCGCGGACCGTGATCTGGATGAGGCCCTTGGGCGTGGTGCCCAGGGAGACGATGCCCTCGATCTCGGAGATGACCGAGCCGGACTTGGGCTTGCGCGCCTCGAAGAGCTCGGACACGCGCGGCAGGCCGCCGGTGATGTCCTTGCTCTTGGTCATCTCCTGCGGGATCTTCGCGAGCACGTCGCCAGGCTCCACGTCCTGGCCGTTGTCGGCCAGCACGATGGTGTCGATCGGGAGCGGGTAGGAGGCGACCTCCTTTCCGCCCTTCTCGACCACGATCCGCGGGTTGAGCTTCTCGGCGCGGTGCTCGATGATGCGCCGCTCGATGATGCCGGTGACGCGGTTGCGCTCCTCGTGGAGGGTGACGCCTTCCTTGACGTCGCGCAGGGAGGCCTTGCCGTCCTGCTCGGTGATGATCGGCAGGGCGTAGGGGTCCCACTCGCCGAGCAGGTCGCCCTTGGAGACGGACTGGCCGTCCTTGACCTTGAGACGGCCGCCGAAGGAGATCTTGAACTCCTCGCGGACCGTGCCGGTGGCGCCGTCGTGCAGGACGATGAAGCCGTTGCGGGACACGCAGATGATCGCCCCGTCGCGGTTCTTCAAGGTCCGCACGTCGCGGAACTCGACCTTGCCCGTGTAGTTGGCGACGGCCTGGGAGCGCTTGATCACGCGCGAGGCCGTGCCGCCGATGTGGAACGTCCGCAGGGTGAGCTGGGTGCCGGGCTCGCCGATCGACTGCGCGGCGATGATGCCGACCGACTCCCCCACCTCGACCATGCGGCCGGTGGCGTTGTTCATGCCGTAGCACTTGGCGCAGACGCCGCTCTCGGACTCGCAGGTGAGGACCGAGCGGACGCGGATGAACTCCGGGCCGCCCTTCTTGATCTTGTCGGTCATCTCGCCGGTGACGATCTCGCCGGCCTTGGCGAGCGTCTCCTCGACGACCTTGCCCTTGGCGCCCGGGGCCGCGACCACGAGGTCCTCGAGGACCACGCGGCCGAGGAGCCGCTCCTCGAGAGGCTCGATGACTTCCTCGCCCGTCATGAGGGCGCCGATGCGGATGCCGTTGATGGTGCCGCAGTCGTCCTCGGTGACCACGACGTCGTGGGCCACGTCGACGAGACGGCGGGTCAAATAGCCGGCGTCGGCCGTCTTGAGCGCGGTGTCGGCCAGACCTTTCCGGCCGCCGTGCGTGGAGATGAAGTACTCGAGGACGGTGAGGCCTTCGCGGAAGTTCGACACGATCGGCGACTCGATGATCTCGCCGACGCCGCCGGTGAGCTTCTTCTGCGGCTTCGCCATCAGACCGCGCATGCCGGCCAGCTGGCGCACCTGCTGACGGGAGCCGCGGGCGCCCGAGTTCGCCATCAGGTAGATCGAGTTGAAGCGGGGGCTCCCGGCCTTATAATCCTGCGTCTCCACCATCTTCATCTCGTCGAACATGACGTCCGAGATCTTGTCCGTGACGTGCGTCCAGATATCGATGATCTTGTTGTAGCGCTCGGACTCGGTGATGATGCCGACCTTGGCCTGCTTCTCGATCTCCTTCACTTCCTGGCGCGCCTTCGCCACGATGTCCTTCTTGATCGAGGGGATGCGCATCTCGGTGATGGAGATGGAGAGGCCCGCGTAGGTCGCGAACTTAAATCCCAGCGCCTTGAGGGCGTCGAGCAGCTTCACGGTCTCGAAGTGGCCGAGCTCCTTGTAGCAGCGCTCGACGAGCTGGGAGAGCTCCTTCTTGCCCATGGCCTGGTTGATGTAGCCCAACCCCGGCGGCAGGATCTGGTTGAAGATGATGCGGCCGACGGTGGTGTAGTCCTTCCACTCGGTCGCCGGGACGGGCTCGCGCTTCTTGGCGTCCTCGTCGCCCTCGTAGAGCGCGTTGACGCCGCGCAGCTTGACGCGGGCGTGCAGGTCCGCCTTGCCGGCCTGCCAGGCCGCCTGGACTTCATCGGCGTCCGCGAAGATCTTCCCTTCGCCGATGGACTTGGGCTTCTCTTTCGTGAGGTAGTGGATGCCGAGCACCATGTCGTGGGACGGCGTCGCGATGGGGCGGCCGGAGGCGGGCGACAGGATGTTGTTCGTCGCCATCATCAGCATCTTGGCCTCGAGCTGGGCCTCCTGCGAGAGCGGCACGTGGACGGCCATCTGGTCGCCGTCGAAGTCGGCGTTGAAGGCCGCGCAGGTCAGGGGGTGCAGCTGGATGCTCTTGCCCTCGATGAGCACGGGCTCGAAGGCCTGGATGCCGAGGCGGTGCAGCGTCGGCGCGCGGTTGAGCATGATCGGGTGCTTCCTCGTCACCTCTTCCAGGATGTCCCAGATCTCGGGGCGGACCCGATCGAACATCCGCTTGGCGGCCTTCAGCGTGAGCTGGTCCTTCTTCATCAGCTCGCGGATGATGAAGGGCTTGAAGAGCTCGAGCGCCATCTCCTTGGGGAGACCGCACTGGTTGAGCTTGAGGTTCGGGCCGACGATGATGACCGAGCGGCCGGAGTAGTCCACGCGCTTGCCGAGGAGGTTCTGGCGGAAGCGGCCCTGCTTTCCCTTGAGGATGTCGGACAGGGACTTGAGGGGCCGGTTGCCGGCGCCGATGACGACCTTGCCGCGGGCGCCGTTCTCGATGAGGGCGTCGACGGCCTCCTGGAGGAGGCGCTTCTCGTTGTAGACCATGACCTCGGGCGCGCGCAGGGCCTCGATGTGCTTGAGGCGGTTGTTGCGGTTGATGATGCGCCGGTAGAGGTCGTTCAAGTCGGAGGTGGCGAAGCGGCCGCCCTCGAGGGGCACGAGGGGCCGGAGCTCCGGCGGGATGACCGGCAGGACGGTCATGATCATCCACTCGGGCCGGGTGCCGGACTCCTCGAAGTTCTCGACCAGGCGCAGGCGCCGCACCAGGCGGGCGCGCTCGGTCTCGGACTGCGTGGTGCCGATCTGCTTCTGCATCAGCTCGGCTTCCTTCTTGGGGTCGATCTGGGAGAGGAGCTTGTGGATCGCGCCGGCGCCGATGTCGATCTTGAGCTTGGAGCCGTACTCCGCGCGGGCCTTCTGCATCTCCTCCTCGGTGAGGAGGTCGGTGGCGTGGAACACGGTGCGGCCGCCGGAGTCGACCAAGTCCTCGAGGACGACGTACATCGCGTAATACACCACGCGCTCGAGGTCCGCGGTCTTCATGTCCAGGACGATGCCGATGCGGGAGGGCGTCTTCTTGAGGAACCAGATGTGGGCGACGGGCACCGCGAGCTCGATGTGGCCCATGCGCTCGCGGCGGACCTTGGCCTCGGTGACCTCGACGCCGCAGCGGTCGCAGACGATGCCCTTGAACTTCACCCAGCGGTACTTGCCGCAGGCGCACTCGTAGTCCTTGGCCGGTCCGAAGATGCGCTCGCAGAAGAGGCCGTCGCGCTCGGGCTTGAGCGTGCGGTAGTTGATGGTCTCGGGCTTCTTGACCTCGCCGAAGGACCAGGCCCGGACCTGCTCCGGGCTCGCCAGGGACAGGCGGATGGCGTCGAAGTTCAGGAAGTCGAGGCCGCCGTCCTTCTTCTTCTTCTTGCCCCCGAGGGAGAGTTTGCGCTCAGCGATCGCCAGGTTTCCCATGATCTATCTCCTCTCTCCGTTTATAGGGGTACCGTCGCCTTCTGGGCCTGCTTGCTCTCGGCGGCCTTCTTCTCTTCCTCGTTGAGCTTCATCAGCTCGACGGAGAGGCCGAGGGCCTGGAGCTCCTTGATGAGCACCTTGAAGGACTCCGGGACGCCCGGAGCCTGCGGGGGCTCGCCCTTGATGATCGCCTCGTACATCTTGGTCCGGCCGGCGACGTCGTCGGACTTGACCGTGAGGAACTCCTGCAGGGCGTAGGCGGCGCCGTAGCCCTCGATGGCCCACACTTCCATCTCGCCGAAGCGCTGGCCGCCGAACTGGGCCTTGCCGCCGAGCGGCTGGCGGGTGATGAGGCTGTACGGGCCCGTCGAGCGGGCGTGAATCTTGTCCTCGACCAGGTGGATCAGCTTGAGGATGTACATGTAGCCGATCGAGATCTTCTCCTGGAAGGGCTGGCCGGTGCGGCCGTCGTAGAGCGTGATCCGGCAGTCGTCGGTGGGGAGGTACTTGTCCGGCACCCCGTCGGCCTTGAGCTTCTCCTTGGCCTTCTTGATCATGTCGATGACTTCGGA
>DATLOS010000626.1:0-6725 GCA_035536155.1 Elusimicrobiota bacterium | reverse complement strand
GCTTCGCGGCCTTGCGCAGCAGAAGCTCCCGGAGGGAGCGTATCACGGGGAAGATCTCCTGGTTCCAGTCCCCGTGCTGGGCGTCGTGGGCGCGCTGCTCGAGCTCGACGACCCGCCGGTCCTGGGCGAAGATCCCCTCGGTGAACCACACGATGAAGGGCCAGAAGAGCTCGATGAGGCCGGGGATGGCCGGCTTGCGGATCATCATGAGGCCGTAGCTGTGGTTGGAGCCCTGCGCGGCGTCCGTGGGGACGTAGCACAGCCACAGGTCCAGCATGGGCTCGTCGGTGTGCGAGCGCCGGAAGGCGAGCGTTTGGTAGGGATACTGCGTGCGGATGGTCATGACGTCGTGCTCGCTCCGGACGTCGGTCCCCGAGCTCCCGCTGAGCATGAACCTCTCGCCCAGGGACTGCCGCCCCTTGACCCGGGTGAAGGTGTAGCGGGCTTCGACGAAGTCCTCCCCGCGCGTGTGGCCCAGGAGGGTGGCTTGGATGCCCCCCATCAGGCTCCGGTGCAGGAACTGGTGGTTCATGTCCATCAGGTTCTCGTGCATGAAGGAATAGTGGCAGCGCACGCGCCGGTCTAAATAGCGCGTCTTGTAGCGCGGGTTCGCCCAGGTCGGTATCTGCGGAAAGCTCTCCGGCACGGCCTTGGCCGGGTCCCCGGGGAAGACGAAGATCAGGCCGTACTCTTCCCGGCAGGGATAGGCGCGCACGCCGTTGGGGTGCGCCTTGCCCAGATAGGGGACCTCCACGCACTTGCCGGCGCGGTCGTAGGTCCAGCCGTGATAGCCGCACTTGAGTTGCTCTCCGCAGACGGTGCCCTCGTGCAGGGGGACCTGGCGGTGGGCGCAGCGATCCTCCAGGGCGTAGAGCGCGCCCTTCTCGGGGCGCACCAGCACGATGGGGTCCCCGGCGAAGGAGACGGCCCGCATGCCCCCCGGCTTCAGGTCGCGGGACTTCGCCAGCGGATACCAATGGTCGGGATGGCTCCTGGCCGAGCGCAGGTCCGGATCGTTGCCTCTGTCCGAGAGATCAGGCATACGGGGATTCCCCAGGATACCAAAGCCGCAGAGGGAGCGGGCGCATCGGGCTCGCCGGGATCAGCGCGGGACTCGCCAGACCGGGCAGGTGCCGTTTCGATCGAGCATCGCCCGGTAGCGCGCATACGCGTAGAGGCCGAACATCTGCGTCGGCTCGAGGAGCAGCGCCGCGCGCGCGGCGGCCTCGCCTTCCAAAGCGACCAGGAGGCTTCCTGCGGCGAACGTCCTCGGCGCCGGGGCGTCCCGCGCCACCAGCTGGCGCCCGCCGTAGCGGCCGTAGAAGTCGTCGCCCTCCTCCTCGAAACGGAGGAGGCGGCTCGCCTCGACGCGAAGCGAGCGGCTCGAGGCCAGGACCTCGAACGGCACCTCCTGGCGCTCGAGCATCGCCCGGAAGACGGCCGCGTGCTCGGCCGGGACGGCGTAGGCGCGCGGCGCGGGCACGGTCTTCTTGACGACCAGCTCGCTCATGAGGTTCTTGGTCGGGATGCCCAGGCGCTTGCCCGAGGCGAGCTCGAGGACCGGGAACTCGACCGTCTTCCAGCCGACGTTGGCCCAGAAATAGTTGGTGGGGATGTCCGTCAGGGGCCGGACCCGGGCCCTCGACTCCTCCACGGTCCGCAGGTCGGCCCCGCGGCCGGGCAGCGCCCCGAGGATGTGGGAGAACATCGCTCGGTACGCGCCCACGCGCCGGCCCAGGCCTTCCGCGCCGCGGTGCGAGGCGCTCTCGATGATGAAGGAGAGGCCCCCATGCATGCCCATGGAATTGATGGCGCTGTCGACGCCCGGGTCCGAATGCCGGATCTCGTCGTTCGGCGGCACGCCGCCCACGAAATAGCGGTAGAAGGGAAAGCCCCGCGCCTCGACGGCTTTGCCCGCCTGCTCCACCCAGCGCCGCCCGATCGCGATCAAGGCCGGGTCGAAGAGCGGGTTGTTGAGGTTGTCCATCGTGATGCTCGGCCACACCGACCAGCCTTTTTCGGCGTAGCCGTCGCGGTCGAACTCGTGGCAGTCGAAGGCCGCGTGCGGGCGCAGGCGCGCGAGGATCCGGTGGAGGATCTGGACCTCGGGCTCCTCGAGAGTGATGTGATCGCGGTTGAGGTCGGCGCCCGAGGCGCTTTCGCGGGTGCCCGCGACGGCTCCGTCCGGGTTGACGCTCGGCACGACGTAGATCTCCGCGTCGGGCGGAAGCGTCTTCGGGTCCCGCGCGGCGTCGCGGATGAGAT
Organism: Elusimicrobiota bacterium; assembly: GCA_035536155.1. Classification (GTDB taxonomy): domain Bacteria; phylum Elusimicrobiota; class Elusimicrobia; order UBA1565; family UBA1565; genus DATLOS01. The sequence continues at coordinate 4,460 of DATLOS010000626.1, read as the reverse complement.
AAAGGGCCGCGTCCTTGCCCGCGACTTCCCCCCCATGCTGTTGCGCGTAGAAGAGCAGCCGCCACCCGGGCTTCGCTCCCGGCCGGGCGAGGCGGACGAGATAAAGCGGACGCCCCTGCCGGCTCTTTCCCTCGACCGAGACCGTCACCGCGCCCTTGCCGTCCACTGATTGGAGGAAGGACGACATCTCGTCCATCGAGACGGTCCGGCTCAAGTTGGCGGGATCGGACGGGAACGGAGCCTCGACCGCCGCGGCGGCCGCCCAGCCCGCCAAGACGACCGGGAGGAGGATCAAAACTCTTCGCTGAAGGCGACTTCGCCCGTGACGCCGACCTGGTAGGCGGAGACGCGGCGCTCGAAGAAGTTCGCCAGCTCCTGCACGTCCTGGAGCTCCATGAAGCCGAAGGGGTTCTTCGAGCCGTAGATCGGCTTCATGCTCAGCGCGACGAGGCGCTGATCGGCGATGAACTGCAGGTAGCTGCGCATGTCCCGCTGGGAGAGGCCGGCCACGCCCAGGCCGAGCACGTCGTCGGCGAAGGCCATCTCCACCTCGACGGCCTCCTTCATCATCTCCGTCACCCGGCGCTCGAGGTCCGCGTCGAAGAGGTGCGGCTCCTCCTTGCGCACGGTGTTGATGACCTCGAAGGCGAAGGCGATGTGGGCGCTCTCGTCGCGGAACACCCAGTTGGTGCCCGCGGCCAGCCCGTTGAGCATGCCCTTCGAGCGCAGGAAGTAGACGTAGGCGAAGGCCGCGAAGAAGAACAGGCCCTCGATCGTCGCCGCGAAGCAGATCAGGTTGAGCAGGAACTGCTTGCGCTGCTCCGGCGTGTCGATGCGGTCCAGCTTGTAGATCGAGTCGATCCACTTGAAGCAGTAGTCCGCCTTCTTCTTGATCGAGGGGATGCTCTCGATCGCCGTGAAGGCCGCCGCCCGCTCCTTCTGGTCCGGGATGTAGGTGTCGAGGAGGGTCAGGTAGAACTCGACGTGGAGCGCTTCCTCGTAGAGCTGCCGCGAGAGGTAGAGCCGCGCCTCGGGGGAGTTCACGTGGCGGTAGAGGTTCAAGACGAGGTTGTTCGAGACGATCGTGTCGCCGGTGGCGAAAAAGGCCACCAAACGGTTGATCAAGTGCCGCTCCGCCGGCGTCATCCGGTGGTCGAGGTCGCGGGTGTCGCCGGAGAAGTCCACCTCCTCGACGGTCCAGGTGTTCTTGATGGCGGCCTTGTACATCTCGAAGAACACGGGGTACTTCATCGGCCGCAGCGTGAGATTGAGCCCGGGGTCCAAGATCATGAGTTCCTCTCCTCTAGGCTACTGGCACGCCTCGCAGCTATCCGGGTTCTCCAACGAGCAGGAGACCGCCGCCGCGTCGTCCTTCTTCGCCGGCGCCGGGGCTTCCGCGACGGGCTCGGGGACCGTCTGCACGCTGCCCACCACCGTCTGCGCCGTGGCCTCCGTCACCGTGGCCTTGGCGATGCGCGTCGCGGGCCGCGAGCGCAAGTAGTAGGTCGTCTTGATGCCCTGCTTCCAAGCGTACATGTACATGGAGGAGAGCCGGCCGATGTTCGGGCTCTCCATGAAGAGGTTCAGGGACTGGCTCTGGTCGATGAAGGCCCCCCGGGCGGCGGCCATGTCGATCAAGGAGCGCATGGGGAGCTCCCAGGTCGTGCGGTAGATCGCCCGGATGTCCTCGGGGATCTCCTCGATGCCCTGGATCGAGCCCTCGGCCAGCTTGACCTTGGTGCGGATGGCCTCGGTCCAGAGCCCGCGCGACTTGAGCTCGTTGACCAGGTAGCGGTTGATCTGCAGGAACTCGCCGGAGAGGGTCTCGCGCTTGAAGAGGTTCGAGGTCTGCGGCTCGATGGACTCGTAGGAGCCCACGATCGAGGCGATCGTCGCGGTCGGCGCGATGGCGATGAGGAGCGAGTTGCGCAGGCCGGTCTTCATGATCTTCTTGCGCAGCGCGTCCCAGCGCTCCGGGTCCTCGGGCGTCACGCCCCAGTGCTCGAACTGGAGGACGCCTTTCGCCGCCCGCGTCTCCGGGAAGGAGGAGTGCGCCCCGGCCTTCTCCGCCAGGCCCGCCGACGCCGTCAGGGCGTGGAAGTAGATCTCTTCCTGGATCTTCGCCGAGAGCGCGCGGGCCTCGGGCGCGTCGAAGGGCAGGCCGAGCTGGAAGAAGGCGTCCTGCAGGCCCATGACGCCCAAGCCCACCGGGCGCCAGCGCTTGTTCGAGGCCGCGGCCGCCTCGGTCGGGTAGAAGTTGATGTCGATGACCCGGTCGAGGTACTTGACCGCGATCTTGACGTTCTCCGCCAGCCGGGCGAAGTCGAACTTCCCGCCCTCGACGTACTTCGCCAGGTTGATCGAGCCCAGGTTGCACACCGCGGTCTCGCCCTGCGAGGTGACCTCGAGGATCTCGGTGCAGAGGTTCGAGGAGTGGATCACGTTGCCCGGGGCGCCGGTCTGGTTCGACTTCGCGTTGCAGGCGTCCTTGAAGTTGATCCAGCCGTTGCCGGTCTCCGCCAGCGTCTTCATCATGCGCGCGTAGAGGGCGCGCGCCTTCACCCGGCGCATGAAGAGGCCGCGGGACTCCGCGTCGAGGTAGGCCTCCTCGAAGGCCTTGCCGTAGAGGTCGGTGAACTGCGGGACGGCCTTGGGGTCGAAGAGCGACCACTCCCCGTCCTCCTCCACCCGGCGCATGAAGAGGTCCGGGATCCAGTTGGACAGGTGCAGGTTGTGCGTGCGCCGCTGGGCGTCGCCGGTGTTGTCGCGCAGCTCGAGGAACTCCTCGATGTCGGCGTGCCAGACCTCGAGGTAGACGCAGCAGGCGCCCTTGCGCTTGCCGCCCTGGTTGACCGCGACGACCGAGGAGTCGAGGGTCTTGAGCCAGGGCACGATGCCGTTGGAGTGCCCGTTGGTGCTCTGGATCAGGGAGCCGCGCGCCCGCACCCGGTGATAGGCCACGCCGATGCCGCCCGAGAACTTCGAGAGGAGCGCGATGTCGGTGTAGCGCTTGTAGATCTCCTCGAGATCATCCTGCGGGGAGTCGAGCAGGTAGCAGGAGGACATCTGCGCGTGCCGCGTGCCGGAGTTGAACAGGGTCGGCGAGCTGGGCATGTGCTCGAAGCGCGACATGAGGCTGTAGAGCTCGACGGCCTCCGTCACGCTCTGCGCCAGGCCGCAGGCCACGCGCAGGAAGAAGTACTGCGGGCTCTCGATCACGTCCCGGGTCTTGGGATCCTTGAGGAGGTAGCGGTCGTAGACCGTGCGCAGGCCGAAGTACTCGAAGAGGTCGGTGCGCGTGGGCTCCACGGCGTCGTTGAGCTTGCGCGCGTTGGCGGAGACGAACTTGAAGACGGCGTCCGAGATCAGGCCCGCCCGGTGGCCGGCGCCGATCGACTGCGAGAAGGAGTGGATGTCCTGGTTCTCGACCTCCTTGATGATGTAGGTGGAGAGCAGGCGCGAGGCCAGGCGCGAGTACTCCGGCTCCTCGCCGATCAAAAGGGCGGCGGTCTGGATGGAGAGGTTGTCGAGCTCCTTGGTGGTGGCGCCGTCGTAGAGGCCGCCGATGGTCTTGGTGGCGACCTTCATGGGATCGACGGAGGCCAGGCCGGCGCAGCAGCGCATGACCGCGCGCACGATCTTGTTCACGTCCACCGACTCGAATTCGCCGTTGCGCTTCTTGACCCTCATAGTGGAGGTCGTGTCCTCGGCGGGGACGAAGGGGGTCGTGGCGAGCGGTGTCATGCGGCTGCTCCTCCTGCCTCTCGGCGGTTTTCGGCCGGATTCCGGGAGTCGTCGGGCAGAGCGAGCCCCACCCGACAACCTCCCAGCGGAGGTCCGGCCGTTCCGCGCTTTGCTGCGCGGGCTTCCCAGGTCTAGGAACTGCTCGGGTTTCGGAGGTTCAGGCCGCGTCGCGCGTACGCCGGTTCAAAGTGTTGCACTGCTCGCGCGCCGCTTCCGAACCCTTCCGCCCTGCTCGCCCCTGCGTCCCGCGCGGCCTCCATGCCGCGCGATTCGACTCGGACAAACGAAGCGTCAACATGATAGTCATGGGTCCGCGACGTGTCAAATTCTCAGACGGTGAAGCCAAAAAAACGTCACATTTTTGACCGAAGGACCTGCGCGCGATTGGGACTAAAGGCCTAAAGCCTGGCGCGGTTTTCAGCGCGTTTGGGCGCGCGCGGGGGCGCGCAGCCGGCTCAGGACCAGGCGCCCCGCCTCGGCGTCGAGCTCGACGGAGAAACGGCCCAGAAAGGACATCCCCAGCAGGCCGTCGACGCCGTCCCTCTCCGAACCGGCGCCCGGCAGCGCGACGACGAGCACCTTCGCCGCGCGGTTCTCCCCGACGCTCAAGGAGTCCAGCTCGTAAGCGCGGCCCTCCACCGCGCGCCCGTCGGCCACGACGGAGCGGGCGAGCCCGCGGTCCTTTCCCTCCTCGATGTGGATGCGGGCCGCCGCCT
>DATLOS010000625.1:0-8353 GCA_035536155.1 Elusimicrobiota bacterium | reverse complement strand
TGAAGCCGATTCCTCAGAGCACCGAGCTCCTCTTGGACGTGCCGCTCGCGGAGCTCTGGCCCGTCATCCGGGCGACGGACCGGATCAACCGGGCGCTCCGGCTTCCCTCGGTGACCTACGACGCGCCGCCGGAGGGCTCCTTGGTCCGCCGCGCGCGCGCGAAGCTCGGCATGATCGCGCTTTCCTGGGACGAGCCGCCCTTCGAATGGGTGGAGCCGGGGTACTACCTGGTCCGCCGCCGCTTCCACCAGGGCCCGTTCGAGGATTTCACCGTCGGGGTCCGGCTCTCCGCCGAGGGGGAGAAGACCCGCGCCGCGCCCTTCATCGAAACCCTGCCGCGCCGCGGCTCGCCCCTGGGGCTTCTCGCCCGCCCGATCGTGTCCGCGAGCCTGCGCGACATGTCGAAGCTCCTGCGCGGCATCGAGTCCGCCCTCAAGGACAAGAAAGGCCACCCCTTCGCCCGAAGCGGCCCCGCCGCGCGGAGCCTCGACCGCCGGCGTCTCGATGAGCGCATAGGGACCCTTTCGCGAGAGGTCGCGCCGGAGCTTCGCCAGCGCATGTCCCGCCATCTGGCCGAAGCCTACGACGAGGAGGTCGTGCGCATGCGCCCGTTCGCGCTCGCCGACGATTGGTCGATGGGCCGCATGGACGTGCTGCGGGCCTTCCTCCATGCCGGCAAGTCGGGCATCCTCGACGTGTCCTGGGAGGTCCTCTGCCCGAATTGCCGCGTCTCCAAGGCGGCCTACTCCCGGCTCTCGGACATGAAGCCCGAGGCCCATTGCGAGACCTGCAACATCAGCTTCGGGACCGACTTCTCCCGCAACGTCGAGGTGCAGTTCACGGTCAACCCCGCCATCCGCAAGGCCGAGGACTCGGTCTACTGCCTGGGCGGCCCCGGAAAGACCCCGCACCGCAACGCCCAGCTCCTCCTGGAGCCGGGCCGCGAGACGCAGGTGACGGCGGCGCTGGGCGAGCGCCGCTATAGCCTCCGCTCCCTGCGCGGACGCCGCCGCCTCACGCTCCTGCCTTCGCCCGACGGCGCCCGGGCGCTCGAGGCCGCCTTCAAGGACGCGGAGCCGGCGCAAGACACGGCGTCCTTTCGCCCCGGCGCGGTTTCCCTGCGCCTGCTCAACGCCGGCGCCGAGCCGCTCTGGATCGCTCTCGACGACGAGGCTTGGAGCGACCAAGGCGCCACGGCCGCGCTCGTCACCGGGCTCCAGGATTTCCGCGACCTGTACTCGGCGGAGGTCCTCTCCGCCGACCAGTCCGTGGCCGTGCGCCACCTGGCCATCCTCTTCAGCGACCTCAAGGACTCGACCGCGATGTACGAGCGCATCGGCGACGCCCGCGCCTACGCGCTGGTGCGCGAGCACTTCAAGATCCTCAACGAGGCGATCCGCGCCCAAGACGGCTCCGTGGTGAAGACCATCGGCGACGCCGTGATGGCCGTATTCCCGGACGAGGAGCGCGGCCTCGCGGCGTGCCTCGCCATACAGAAGTCGGTCGCGGCCCACAACGAGCGCGCCCCGGAAGACGGACGGATCATGGTCAAGCTCGGCCTTCACTCGGGCCCCTCGATCGCGGTCAACGCCAACGCGTCGCTCGACTACTTCGGCACCACCGTCAACGTGGCCGCCCGGGTCCAGGCCCAGAGCGAGGGGGGAGACGTCGTCTTGAGCGACGCCGTGCTCGCCTCCGCGGGCGTGCGGGACCTCCTCTCCAAGGACGGCGGCAAGCTCGAGGGCTTCACGGTGCCCCTCAAGGGCCTCTCCGAGCACTTCAAGCTCTGGCGGCTCTGGCCGGCTTGCCGGGCGCCCTGAAATCCTCCACAATATCGGCGAGCATCACGAAGGAGGATTTTCCATGGCCCTCGTCGAGTCCGTCCCTCTGCGCGCCGGAGACGTCCTTGCGCCCTTCTCGTTGAAGGACCCGTCCGGCAAGCCGCACGATTTCCGGAGCCTCTTCGGCCCCAAGGGCCTCCTCGTCGTCTTCACCTGCAACCACTGCCCCTACGCGATCGCGGTCTGGCCGCGCCTGGTCCGGCTCTGCGCCGAGGCCAAGTCGCTGGGCGTGGGGACGGCCGCGGTGAACCCGAACATCCATCCCGACTATCCCGAGGACGCCGCGCCCCGGATGGCCGAGAAGATCCGGGAGTGGGCAATCCCGTTCCCGTACCTGGTCGACGAGACGCAGGAGACGGCGCGCGCCTGGAAAGCGCAGTGCACCCCCGACCCGTATCTGCTGGACGCCGCGGGCAAGCTCTTCTACCACGGCCGCATCGACGACAACTGGAAGGACGAGTCCGCCGTTAAAGCCCGAGACCTGGCGGACGCGATCGCCGCCCTCGCGGCCGGCCGCCCCGCGCCGCGCTCGGCGCCGCCGTCGATGGGCTGCTCCATCAAGTGGAGGCGATGAACAAGCCGCTCATCCTCGTCGCCGTCGTCCTCGCCCTAGGGGACGCGGCCGCCTTCTACGTGTGGTGGACGTACCCCAAGCCGGTCCGCGCCGCACCGGTCGCCGCGCCCGCTCTCCCGGCCGCCGTCCCCGCGCCGCCATCCGCCGCGGCCGCTCCGGCGCCCAACGCGGCCGCCGCGATCGTCAACACCAGCAAGGGACCGATGAGCCGCGAGGACGCCATCGCCATGATCGCCTTCGCCCCGCCGCAGGCCCAGCGCTGCATCCGCGAGACCTTCGGCGACGACGCCGTCGATCGCTTCCGGGCCGGGAAGATCGAGCTCTCGCAGGACAACGTGGCCAAGGCCGAGCAATGCCTCGACGCCCGCGCCCAGGAGCCCGGCGCCGCGGCCGCGGCACCAGAACAGGGTGCCGCACCCCATATAGGTGCGGCGCCGCCCTCCAAGAATCCCTGATCAGCCCAGGACGTCGCGGGCGATGACGATGCGCTGGACCTCGGAGGTCCCTTCGTAAATCTCGGTGACCCGAGCGTCGCGGAAATAGCGCTCCACCGGGAACTCGCGGATGTAGCCGTTGCCGCCGTGGATCTGCAGGGCGTCGTAGGCGATCTGGTTGGCCGCCTGCGAGGCGAAGAGCTTGGCCATCGAGGCCTGGCGCGTGGCCTTCTCGCCCTTCGATAGCCGCGCCGCGGCCTGCAGGGTCAGGAGACGCGCGGCCTCGATCTTCATCGCCATGTCGGCCAGCTTGAACTGGGTGGCCTGGAAATCGGAAAGAGGCTTGCCGAACTGGCGGCGGGCCTTGGCGTAGGCGACGGCCTCCTCGAAGGCGCCCTGGGCGATGCCGACCGACTGAGCGGCGATGCCCACGCGGCCGCCGTCCAGAGCGGCCAGCGCGATCTTGAAGCCCTCGTTCTCCGTGCCCAGCAGGTTCTCGGCCGGGACGGAGCAGGACTTGAAGTGGAGCTCGCGCGTGTCCGAGCCGCGGATGCCCATCTTCTTCTCCTTGTTGCCGAGGGAGAGGCCCGCCGTTCCCTTCTCCACGACCACGCAGGAGACGCCGCGGCTGCGCTTCTCCTTGTCGGTGGAGACGAAGACGAGGAACAGGTCCGCGAAGCCGGCGCTCGAGACCCAGCTCTTCACGCCGTCGAGTACGTAGTGCCCGCCGTCCTTGCGCGCGGCGCAGACCAGGCTGCCCGCGTCGGAGCCGGAGCCCGGCTCGGAGAGGCTGTAGGCCGCGATCCACTCGCCCTTGGCCATCTTGGGCAGCCAGCGCTTCTTCTGCTCGGGAGTGCCGAACTTGACCAAAGCCGCGCCGACCAAGGAGTTGTGCACCGTGAGGCAGACCTGGAAGGCCGCGCACACGCGCGCGATCTCCTCCATCACCAGGACGTAGCTCACCACGTCGAGGCCGAGGCCGCCGAACTCCTCGGGGATCATGACCCCGAAAAATCCCAGCTCGGCGGCTTCCGCGTAGAACTCGCGGGGGATGGCCTCCTCCTCGTCGAAGCGCTGGGCGTGGGGCTTCAAGCGCTTTTCGGCGAACTCGCGGGCGCTCTGGCGGGCCATCTCCTGCTCTTCGGTGAACTTGAAGTCCATTACTTGTAGTCGTAGAAGCCGCGGCCGGTCTTCTTGCCCAGGCGCCCGGCCTCCACCATCTTCCGGAGGAGGGGGCAGGGCCGGTACTTGGGGTCGCCCAGGCTCTGCTGGAGGAACTCGAGTATGTTGAGGCAGACGTCCAGGCCGATGAAATCGGCGAGCGTGAGCGGGCCCATGGGGTGCGCCATGCCGAGCTTCATCACCGTGTCGATATCTTCCTTGGTCGCCACGCCCTCCATCAAGGCGAAGCAGGCCTCGTTGATCATGGGCATGAGGACGCGGTTGGAGATGAAGCCGGGATAGTCCTGGGAGCAGACCGGGGTCTTGCCGAGATCGACGGTCAGCGCGCGCACCGCTTGGAACGTCTCCTCCGAGGTCTCGACTCCGCGGATGAGCTCCACGAGCTTCATCACGGGCACGGGGTTCATGAAGTGCATGCCCATGACCTTGGCGGGGCGCTTGGTCGCCGCGGCGAGAACGGTGATAGGCAAGGACGAGGTGTTGCTGGCGAGGATGGTCTCGGGGCCGCAGGCGGCGTCGAGGGCGCGGAAGACCTCCTTTTTGAGCTCCATGCGCTCGGGCACGGCTTCGACCACGAGCTCGGCCTTCGCCGCGTCTTCCACGCGGGTCGCGGCGCGCAGGCGCTTCAGCGCCGCCTCGGCGTCTTCCTTTTTTAAAGCCTGTTTCGCGACCTGGCGATCCATGTTGGCGCGGATGGTCGCCATGGCCTTGTCGAGGAGGTCCTGGCGGACGTCGATGAGCGTCACGTCGCGGCCGCTCGCGGCGAGGACGTGGGCGATGCCGTTGCCCATGGTCCCGCTCCCGATCACCGCCGCCTTCTGTATCCGCGCGCTCATTTCGAGGACGCGCATTTCATACAATTTTTCTCCAGCGCTTAGATAGGAGGAACGAAAGTCCATGGCGGAAGAGAGAAAGCCCAAGATCCTGGTGTTCGGAGGGAGCCTGCGCCGGGAGTCGCTCAACAAGAAAGCCGCCGCGGCGGCGGCGGCGTTCGCGCGCGCGGCGGGCGCGGAGACGACGCTCGTGGACCTCGCCGACTACCGCATGCCGGTCTATGACGGCGACCTGGAGGACGCGCAGGGCGTCCCCGAGCCGGCGAAGGCGCTCAAGGCGCTCATGAAGTCTCACGACGGCTTCCTGATATCCACGCCGGAGTACAACACCTCCATCCCCGGCCCGCTCAAGAACGTCATCGACTGGGTCTCGCGGCAAGAGGAGGGGGAGGCGCCGCTCGCCTGCTTCGCGAAGAAGACGGCCGCGCTGATCAGCGCCTCGCCCGGCGCGCTCGGCGGCATCCGCGCCCTCGCGGTCGTGCGCGCCATACTCGAGAATCTCGGGACGCTCGTCCTTCCCCAGCAGGTCGCGATCTCCAAGGCCCACGAGGCCTTCGCGGCGGACGGGACCTTCGCCGACCCGAAGCGCGCCGCCGCCGTGAAGAACGTCGCGTCGGGCTTGGTCGATCTCGCCCGGCGGATGAGCTAGCGCCCTAGCGGGCGGGGAGCCGCGCGACCAAGGACACCGTCGCCCACGCGCACACGAGGCAGAAGGCGATCATCCCGGGGCTGCGCTGGCGCCAGAAGCGCGCGGCGCAGGCGACGTAGAAGAGGAGCGGGACGCCGAGGACCGCGGGGCGCGGCCCGAACGCGAGCCTGGCCTGCACGGAGGCCAGAAGCGCCGCGACCAGGATTCCCAGCCAAGCCAGGACTTTGCCGCCCGAGCGCAGGTGGGCGCGCATCGCCTGACGCGCGCGGACTTCTTCCTCGTCGATCGGCGGGGGGGCGGCGCTCATGGGCACACTTTAGCATTTCCGAGGTCCCAGGTCGTTTTTCGGGACCCCGGTCCCAAATTCGCCTGGGGACTTCGCCGCGCGCGGCGGGCGCCGTGGACCCAAATCGTTTCGCGCCGTTCGGGCTTATCCTGCGCCGATGAGGCGACGGCCGGAGCCGAAAGCGCAGCGTCGGCGAGGACGTCGCCTCCAGGAGGCCGCCATGAAGACCGCCGCTCTCGTCTCCGTCCTCGCGCTATCGGCGCCCGCGCTCGCGACGTCGCCGACCACGATCGTCAACACCGCGAAAAACGTATGGCTGATGATCGAGAAGAACCGGCCGACGGTCGGCGTGCGCGATTCCTTCGCCTGCGCGCTTCCCGCGGAAGCCAAGGATTGGCGCGAGCTCTCCGGCTGGAGCGGGCCGGAGTCGAGCGAGCATCGGCTGCAGGCCGTGGACGCGTTCGGCGCGACCGTCGCGGACGTGCGCTACGCGGTGGTGCGCGAGTGGGGCGGCTCTCGGGGGGGAAAGGGCAAGTACCTGGCCAACGTCGCCGTGATCCCGCTGCGCGTCGAGGCCGCCTGGGGCTACGACGTCGACGTCTCGGTCGGCGTCTCCGGCGTGGTGAACGCGGGGACCGCCGAGGACCCGGTCGCCGCGATGATCCTCGAGCTGCGCTGGAGCATCTCCTCGGCGCTGCGCCGGGAGGAAGGGCGCGACGCGTTCTACCTCCGGGGGGACGGGACCCTGCGCGCCTTGGCTTCCGACGAGAAATAAAGCCTTTTGTTGACACTGATTTTTTCAAATTGGTAACCTAGGAGCACACTATGGCTGAACCGATCACTCGAAAAAACTTTCTCTGGGCGGGCTGGGGCGCCTTGGGCGCGTTCTTCGCGACGAGCGCCGCGGCCACCGCCCGCTTCTTCATCCCCAACGTGCTCTACGAGCCCTCCCAGCAGTTCAACGCGGGAGCGGCCAAGGAGTTCCCGATGGGCGTCTCCACGCTCTGGTTCAAGCGCCAGCGCGTATGGGTCGTGCGCACCGAGAAGGGCTTCTACACGCTCTGGGCCCGCTGCACGCACCTCGGCTGCACGCCCAACTGGTTCGCGGACCAGAACCGCTTCCGCTGCCCCTGCCACGGCTCCAACTACACGACCGCCGGCGACGTGATCGCGGGCCCGGCGCCCAAGCCTCTCTTCCGCTGCAAGGTCGACATCAGCCCCACGGGTGACCTGCTCGTGGACAAAGCCGTCATCGAGGACCGTCCCGGACTTCGAGAGAAAGCCCCCTACTTCGCGGACTTCGCTTAAAACCAACCATGGCCGACACCGCCCCCGCAGCCCCCGAGAACAAGCCGCCGCAGCCCGCGCCGGCGTCGAACGGCAAGCCGATGTTCGACCTGGCCGCCCTCGAGAAGCAGGTCACGGACAACCAGGTCTTCAAGAGCGCGTTCCGCAACTGGCCGTGGCAGGACACCTCCCGCCACCGCGCGCGCCACATCGTCGACAACATCTGGCTGCACCTGCATCCGACGAAGCTGCGCAAGCGCGCCCTGGAGTGGACGTTCACCTGGGGCCTGGGCGGCATTTCCTTCCTCCTCTTCCTAATACTTACCATCACCGGCGTCCTGCTCATGTTCTACTACCGGCCGACCATCGAGCTGGCCTACCAGGACATGAAGGACCTCGAGTTCGTGGTCACCATGGGCAAGTTCCTGCGCAACGCCCACCGCTGGTCGGCGCACGCGATGGTCATGGCCGTGATCCTGCACATGATCCGCGTCTTCCTCACCGGCTCCTATAAGAAGCCCCGCGAGTTCAACTGGGGCGTGGGCGTGCTTCTGCTCACGATCACGCTATTTTTGTCCTTCACGGGCTACCTCCTGCCCTGGGACCAGCTCGCGATCTGGGCCGTCACCGTCGGCACCAACATGGCCGCCGCGACGCCGCTCCTCGGCAACGAGGGCCCCTTCGCCAGCCTCCTGGGCATGAAGATCAACAACGACGTCCGCTTCGCGCTCCTGGGCGGCACGGCGGTCGGCGCCAACACGCTGATCCGCTTCTACGTCATGCACTGCGTGCTCGTGCCGCTCGTGGCCGGCGGCTTGATGATGCTCCACTTCTGGCGCGTGCGAAAGGACACCTTCTCCGCCGCGCCGCGGGAGACGGCCGAGGACAAATACGACGTCTGGCCCCACCTCGTGGTGCGCGAGTACCTGGCCGCCGCGGCGACCATCCTCTTCATCTTCCTATGGAGCGTGCTCCAGAACGCGCCGCTCGAGACGATCGCCACTCCGACCGTCACCCCGAACCCCTCGAAGGCGCCCTGGTACTTCCTCGGCCTCCAGGAGATCCTGGTCTACTTCGACCCCTGGTTCGCGGGCGTGATCCTGCCGGGCCTCATCATCGTCGGGCTGATGGTGATCCCGTACATCGACATCAACCCCAAGGGGAACGGGTACTACTGCTTCAAGGATCGCGCCTTCGCGATCTCGACGTTCCTCTTCGGCTTCCTCGTGATGTGGGTCGTGCTCATCATCATGGGCACGTTCATCCG
>DATLOS010000624.1:0-6697 GCA_035536155.1 Elusimicrobiota bacterium | reverse complement strand
CCGAGTATATCACGCCGGACAAAGATATACTCCGGGCGTGGGACGCGAGCGGGGAAATCTCATGCGAGCCGACATGGCGGAGCAGCCCGCCGTCCTCGAACGCCTGCTCGGCGACGGCTCGGGCGAGATCGAGGCCGCGGCGCGGGAGCTACGGCGTCGGCGCCCGCGCCTCGTCGTTTTCGTCGCGCGCGGGAGCTCGGACCACGCGGCCAACTTCGGACGATATCTGGTCGAGCGATTCCTGGGCGTGCCGGCCTGCCTCGCGGCCCCGTCCGTGCTGACCGTGTATAGGAAGCGAGTCGATCTCCGCGGAGCGGCGGTGATCGGGGTCAGCCAAAGCGGCCGGTCCCCGGACGTGGTGGAGTACCTCGCGGCCGCGCGAAAGTCCGGCGCGGCGACGCTGGCGATGACCAACGACGCGGCGTCGCCGCTCGCCCGCGCGGCGGAGCGCGTGCTCCTTCTGCGCGCCGGGCCGGAGCTCGGCATCCCCGCGACCAAGACGTTCACCGCCCAAGTCGCCGTCCTTCAGCTTCTGATCGGCGCCTGGTCGGGCGTCCGCGCGCTCGAGGCCGGGGTCCGCGCCGCTCCCGAGCTCTGCGCGCGCGCCCTGGACTCCGCCGCTCGGGTGCGCGCCGGCCTCGCGGGCCGGACCAAGGCGGACCGCTGGATCGTTCTCGGCCGCGGGCTCGCCTTTCCGGTCGCGCTCGAGATCGCCTTGAAGCTCAAGGAGGCGGCGGGAGTCTTCGCCGAAGGCTGGTCGGCGGCGGATTTTCTCCACGGCCCCGCGGCCGCCGCGGGGGGCGCCCAAGTCCTCCTCCTGCGGAGCGGGGGGCCCGGAGACGCCACGGTTCGGCGCGCGGCCGAACGGCTGCCGGCGCCGCGAAAGGCGGTTTGGCGCATCCCCTTCGGGGAGCGGCTCCGCGCGAGCGAGTTGTCCGCCCATTTCCCGCTGGCCGTGACGGGTCAGCTCATCGCGCTGGAGCTCGGCCTGGCGCGCGGCTTGGATCCGGATCGCCCCGCCGGCCTCAAGAAGATCACGACCGCGCGCTGACTCGGCGTCAGGTCAACAAAGTCAACGAAGTCAACGTCTGACCCCTTAAAGGGAGACGAGCGAGCTCTGGAGGTGGTAGTAGGGCGGGCGGGCGCGGTAGCGCAGGATGGTCTCGCGCAGGATCTCGTCGATGAAGGCCTCGTAGTCGAGGCCGATCATCTCGGCGCAGGCGGGGACGCAGTCGCCGCGGTTGATCGAGGGGTTGGGGTTGATCTCGATGATGTAGGGGTTGCCGGCCTTGTCCACGCGGCACTCGATGCGCGCGTAGTCGTGGCAGTCGAAGATGTTGTAGGCGTCGAGGCAGATCTCGCTGATGAGCTGGGTGAGCTTCTGCGAGAACTTGGCGGGCCGCTCGGTGCGGATCTTGTCGTAGACCGAGGCCTCCGACCACTTCGCCTGGAACGGGTAGATGTGCCAGACGCCCGAGGGCAGCTCGTCGAAAGTCGAGCGCGAGAGCGGGAGCACCTTCACGCGCTCCTCGTTGCCCAGGATGCTGACGTCCACCTCGTCGCCCTCGATGAACTCCTCGATCAGCGCCGGCCGGCGGTACTCCTGAAGGACGAAGTGCACCTGCTCCTTCAAGTCCTTGAGGCTCGTCACCACGGACTTGTTGGAGATGCCGATCGAGTTGTCGGTGTTGGCGGGCTTCACGATCAGCGGGTAGCGCAGGTCCTCGCGGATGGCCTCGTCCTTGTGGAAGACGTAGTCGTAGCGCGGCGTAGGCAGGCCGTGCTGCTCCAGGAGCTTCTTCACCTTGATCTTGTCGATGCACAGCGCCAGCGAGAGCGGGTTCGAGCCCGTGTAGGGGATGCCCAGGCAGTCGAGGATGCCGGCGGCGTGGGGCTCGAGGAGGCTCGAGTTGTTGATGCGCTCGCAAACGTTGAAGACGAGATCGACGTTGGCGTCGGCGATCTTCTCGAACGGGAGCGGCGTCTCGTTCATGTCGAAGAAGGTGGTGCGGTGCCCGCGGGCCTCGAGGGCCTTCTGGATGTTCAGGCCGACCGAGGTCAGGTCCTGGTGCACCGCGTCCTCGGAGCTCCCGGACTTCGCCGAGGAGCCCTCCTCGTAGCGGTTGCAGAGGATGCCGACGTGGAGCGTCTTGCCGCCCGTGCCCGCGCCGCGGATCTTCTCCATGCGCGCCGACTGGATGATCCGGCCGCGCGCGACCTGCGCGGCGTTGAAGCGGTTGCGGCGCCGGGTCTTGCCGATGGAGGAGGTCGAGTCGAACTTGGTGATGGTGATGTGGACACCCTTCAAGGCCTCGTCCAGGTTCAGCTCGGCCTCCGCGTAGGTGTTGCCCCGGCCCACGATCCAGCCGATGTCCTCGAAGCCCTCCGGCGGGACGAGGACGGGATCGCCCGCCTCTTTCAAGAACGCGACGTCGTGGATCTTCTCCTTGTCCGAGGGGCCCGTCGGTCCGGAGAACCCGCTGATGACGCCCGAGGAGGAGGGGATGAGGTACTTGCCGACCAGGTGGGTCTTGGGCTCCGCGGGCCTGTCGATCTTCACCGGCAGGCCGAGGGCGACGCGGAGGCTCTCCTCGATGAGGTCGACGCCCCAGACCGTCCGCACCCAGTCGTGCAGGTAGTCGCCGCCCATGCGCGCGTTGACCTCGATGAGCCGCGGCCCGTCCGGGCTGATCTTGGCCTCGACGTGCAGGGAGCCGTTGCGCAGGCCGAGGGCGCGGACCGCCTCCACCGCCATCGCGTGGACCGCGGCGAGGTCGGAGTCCTCGTGGCGCGAGGGCATGGCGTCGCCGGTCTCGAGGAAGAAGGGCGCGGCGGTGGGGAAGTTGTCGGTGAAGGCGTGGAACCGGACCTCCCCGTCCTGGAGCAGGAGCTCGACGTCGATCTCGGCGCCGGGCAGGAACTTCTCGATCATGAGCTCCGTGCCGTGCGTGTAGATCGAGTCGAACTTGGGGCTCAGGTTCGCCTGCACGTACTCGAGGGCGTCCTTGGCCTCGTCGAGGTTGTCCAGGAGGACGACGAACTGGCTGGAGGCGCCCCAGGCGGGCTTGAGCACGCAGGGAAACCCGATGCGCGCGCACTCGCGCGCCAGGTCCTTGGCCGACTTCACCCGCGCGAACGGGGCGGAGTAGGCCTGGAGCTTGGCCGCCGCGAGGACCTCGCGGGTGCGCAGCTTGTTGCGCGCGTTGAGCGCGGACTCGAGCGAGTTGCCGATCCAGCCGAAGCGCTCGCACAGCGCCGCGCAGAGCGGGATCGCGTCCTCCCAGAAGGTCACCGCGCCGTGGATGTCCTGCTCGCGGAGGAACTCCTCGACGCGGGCGATGCACTCGGCGCGGTCGTAGGGGTCGGCCTGGATCAGCGCGTCGGCGTAGCGCGCGGCCCAGTTGGCGTCCTTGTTGAGGAGGACGATCTTGGCGCCGAGGGCCTTGATCCTCTGGAAGATGAAGCGCTTCTTGAGCGGGCCGGAGCTGACGACCAGGACGGTCTTGCCCTTGAGTGGAGCCGCGGGCTGCACCGCGGCATCGGCGATCTCCGTCGAGGGCATGGGAGATTTAATCATAAAATAGCGGAGTGCTCGTCCTCTTCAACAAGCCCTACGGCGTCGTGTCGCAGTTCACCGCCCTCGGCGGCCACCCCACGCTCGCGGAGTTCGGTCTGCCGAAGGGCGCGTACCCCGCGGGGCGGCTCGATCACGACAGCGAGGGGCTGCTGCTCCTGACCGATGATGGAGCGCTCCAGGCCCGGCTCTCCGATCCGCGTTTCGGGCATCCCCGGACGTATTGGGCGCAGGTCGAGCGCGTCCCGGACGAGGCGGCGCTCGACGCGTTGAGAAAAGGCGTCGCGCTGAAGGACGGCAAGACGCGGCCCGCCAAGGCGCGCCTGATCGGCGAGCCGTCGCTGCCGCCGCGCGATCCGCCGGTGCGCTTCCGCAAGAACGTGCCCACGGCATGGCTCGAGCTCACGCTCGCCGAAGGGAAGAACCGCCAGGTCCGGCGCATGACCGCGGCCGTCGGGCATCCCACTCTGCGTCTGGTGCGCGCGCGGATCGGGGGCCTGGATCTCTCCGGGCTTGCGCCCGGCCGCTGGCGCGCCGTCTCGGACGCCGAGCGCGCGGCTCTTTAGGGGTTCAGGCCGCGCAGCAGGCCCTGCGCCTGCTGCTGGCTCACCGCGATGCCGCCGATGGCCCGCGGGCCGATGCCGCCCTTTTCCTGCGTGTAGCCGTGGTAGTCGGAGCCGATGCCCATGAGCATGGGCTGCTGGCTGCCGCTCTTCTGGATGGCGTCGTCCACGGTCTTGGCGTCCTCGGGGAACTTCTCGGAGCCGGGGCGGAGGGTCTCGAAGCCGTCGATGCCGCTGTCGATGATGCTCTTCGCCAGCCCGTTGAAGTCGGCGTACTGCGTGCCGCCGTACTTGCGCGGGAACTTCTTGAACTTGAAGATCGTGTAGGGGTGGGCCAGGAACGCTTTCCCGCCCGCCTTGTGGATCAGCTCGACGGCGTCCTGGTAGGAGATGCCGTCCATGGGCAGGCCGGCCGGCGCGTCGTCGCCCAGGTACTTGTCGAAGGCCTCGCGGCTGTTCTTGACGAACTTGTTGTCGACCAGCGCGCGGGCGATGTCGGGGCGCGTGATCTGGCCGCGGATCATGGCCAGGGCGTCCTTCTCGCTCAAGGACTGCGCCTCGACGTCGGTCAGGGGCGGCTTGCCCTCCGCGGCGCGCTCCACGTTGATGCGGGAGATGAGGATGTCCTTCTTGAAGTCCAGCTGGATCGGCGCCGAGGTGGCGGGGTCGGTCAGCGTCGCCAGCTTGGCGAGGATCGCCTTGCTGCGGCTCACGCGCTCCGTCCGCGCGCGGTCGACGTACGCCTTCCAGCCGGAGAAGCCGGGGTCGATCCCCAGGCCGAGGACGTGGACGCTGTCGTCCTCGGCGCTGAGCTCGATGCCGGGCACGAAATGGATCCCCTCCGCGGCGGCGGCCTTCTGCGCCCGCGACAGGCAGGCGGTCGTGTCGTGGTCGGTGAGGGCCCAGTAGAGCACGCCGGCGGCCTTCGCCTCCTTGGCCATGTCCTCGGGGCTCTTGATGCCGTCCGAGCAGTAGCTGTGGGTGTGGAAGTCGATGAGGCTCTGCTGCTGGGCCGCGCCGACCGGAGGGCCGGCGGGCGGGGGCGCGGGCTGGTTCTTCGCGTCCTCCATGCCCAGCAGCGCCGAGAGCCCGAACGCTCTCTCGCCCGAGGCGCGCAGGGCCTCCGGCGAGCCGCCCGACTGCGCGCGCGCGACGGAATAGGCGGCCAGCAGGCCGAGCAGGGCGAGGTTTCTCATGGAAAGATTGTAGCCCAGGCGCGCCGCCCGACGGATAGGCCTCTCGAGCGCGACGAGGGGGCAAGAGTGCCCAGCCGTTTTTGGGCCCTTGGACGTATCAGCGGCGCAGGAAGTCCGCGGCGACCGCCGCGCCCAGGACCGCGGCCGCCGCGGCGCGGGTCCAGGTCAGCTTCCATGCCGGCAGGCGGGCCAGGAGCGCCGACACGCCGAAGGCCGCGGTGAGCGCCAGCGCGAGCCGCGCCGGCTCGACATAGAGGATCGGGGGCACGTCGCGCAGCCAGGGGAGCTTGGCGAAGGCCAGGTAGAGGCAGGGGATCCACCAGAGCGGGCGGCCGCGGATTAGGAAGTCCGCGCCGCAGGACAGCCACACGAGGAGGCCCGCCTCGGCCAGCCACAGGCGCGCCTGGGAGCGGTAGGAGCGGGAGAGGGCGGCGCCGCAGGCGGCCAAGGCCAGGGTCGCGAGGCCGAGGTACGCCGCGCCCGGCGTCAGCAGAGCGGCCGCGTCGACCCCGCCGAACGCGGATGGCGGAAACGGGACGCGCGGATGCCAGGCGCGGAGCAGCCACAGGGGGAAGTAGAGGAGCGCCCCTTCCAGGCAGGCCGCGCCCCAGCGCCCGAACGCGGGAGACCAGACGGCCCAGGAGCGGCGGCGGTCCGCCGCGAAGCCGCCGAGGATCAGGAGCCAGACGAAGGCGCCGGCGCAGATCGAGAAGGCCGGGGCCACGGCCGCGCCGACCGCCAGGGCGAGCGCGCACGGCCAAGCCGCCCGCCAGGGGGACTCCTCCGATTCGCTGGTCCGATAGAAGAGCCAGAGAAAGGGCGGAAGGGCGGCGGGCCACAGAGCCGCCGGCCCCGCGAAGGCGCCGCGCCCGGGGGCCAGCGCGTAGGCCGCCGCCGCGACGGCCGCCGCGAGCGGGTCGCCGCAGAGCCGGCGGGCGAGGAGGAAGGCGCCGACGCCGCAGGCCGCGACGAGCACGGGGTCCGGCATGAGCGGATTATGGCTGTTTCTTGCGGGGCCGGAACAGCGTGGGCGCGAGCCCCGGCAGGAAGCGCGGCGCCAGGGCGTACAGAATGCCAGCGACGACGTACACCGCGCCCAGCACCGCCAGCGTGGCGGGGAAGGCGGGGTGGAGAGCGCTCGAGGCCAGCGTGAGCAGGGCGTAGCCCAGCGAGATCGCGGCGTTGAACATCGAGCCCTGTATGCCCTGGGCGACGCCGGCCTTGTCCTTGCGCGTGCTCCGGGCGAAGTAGCCGAACAACGTCGAGGAGCCGGGGCCGTAGGCCATGCCCAGGACCACCATGCTGATGGACAGGGCCAGCTCGACGCTCAAGAAGGGCAGCAGGGCCGGGAACGCCCAGACCAC
>DATLOS010000623.1:0-9306 GCA_035536155.1 Elusimicrobiota bacterium | reverse complement strand
GAGACCACGGACGTGACCCGGGGAGTCGCCAGTTTCCAGGTGCAGACGATGTACCACGCGGCCCTGGGCCAGAGCGTGGCGGTGGTCGACGAGCCGGACAAGCGCATCGAGGTCCGGATCGAGCTGGCGCCCTAGCGCAGGGCCTTGTCCAGGAACTGGAGCAGTTTCGGGCAGTACTCTTTCCCGAAGCGCGTGAAAGCCTCGAGGTGGCCGCCGCCGGAGATCGTCCAGAAGTCCTTGGGCGGCGCGATCGCGTCGAAGAGCGCCTTCCCCTGGGAGTAGGGAACCACCGGATCGGCGTCGCCGTGGATCACCAGCACCGGCACGGCGGGAAGCTTGGCCGCGAAACGGTACGGCTCGTAGCGGGCCGATACCAGCCCCGAGATCGGCCATTGGAACGGCCACGTCAGCCAGAACCGCGACAAGACGGAGCGCGCCATGGCGCGGTACGAGGCGAAGGGAGACTCGAGGATCACCGCCCGCACGCCGGGGACGCGGGCTTGGGCCAGGGAGGCGACGGCTAGCGCGGCGCCGAGGCTCTGCCCGAGGACGACGATCCGGTCGGGGTCCACTTCCGGGATGGTCCGCACCGCGCGCAGGGCCGCCTCGCCGTCCTCGACGGCTCCCGGCAGCGAGACCTTCCCCTCGGAGGCGCCGTAGCCGCGGTAGTCGAAGACGAAGAGGTTGTAGCCCGCCTTCACCAGCCAGTAGGCGTACAGGAAATGGGCGGTCATGTTCTGGGCGTTGCCGTGGAACTGGATGACCGTGCCTTTGGGCGCGCCTTTCGCGGGAAAGAACGCTCCGGTCAGCTGGGTCCCGTCTGCGGACTTGAAGCGCACCTCGCGCATCTCCATGCCCGGCAGGTCGCCCCGGTAGTAGAGGTCGCGCGAGGGCTGGAAGAAGACGTTGGTGCACCCGCCCAGCGCCAGCGCGGACGCGAGCGCCAGCGCCCTAGAAATAGACGTTGAGCGCAAAGCCCGCCTCCCGTTCCGGCACCCGGCGATCCAGAGTCACGCGGAGCTCGAGATCGCGCGAGAGCCGGAAGGCGTTGGCCAGTCGCAGGCGCTCCCGCGCCGGGCCCCAGCCGTAGCCGATATAGGTCGCCTCGCACTGCACGCGCCAGAAGCTCAGGGGGTCGAGGATGACGCCGGCGCTTGCCCCGGCGCCGAGCCGCCAGGTTCTGTCCAGGATCGGGCCGACGCCGAAGTTTCCCTCGGCCAAAGCGTAATAGAGTTCGCGACCGAGGAAACTCGTGGAGTAGGCTATTCCTCCCCCCACGTTTCCGTCGTAGTACATGCATGAAGGGCCGGCGCAGCCGTATTCCTTGGCTTGATCCACTCCGGTGGAAGCGCGCCAAGAGATCTGCGGCACCCAAGGATCCCAGGGCACCAGCGAGGCGATGTCGACCAGGGCAAGGCGCTCGATATAAGGCTTGCGGCTGCGGTCGTCCACGCGCAGGCGCAGGTCCATCATCTCCAACTGGCTGTAGGGGATGTAGCCCGCGTCCGGGGCCGTCAGATCGTGGAGCGCGCCCCGCCAGCCGATCTCCTCGAAGGGCCCGCTTCTCGCGGCGCCGAAGCCCGCCGAGACGCGGGCGGTATCGTGTCCCTCTTCCAGGCGCGGCGGGGGATCGACGTTCAATGGCGGCGACGGCACCCCCAGGCGGCCGCGGGCGACGAGGAGCGCGCGCTCGCCTTGCAAGGTGCGGGTGCTCTGCTCGGACGAGAATCCCACGCGGTAGCGGAGGTAGTCCGCCGCCGAGTCGAGCACCAGCGCCTGGCGCTCGACCGGCAGGGCCGCGAGCTCTCCGAGCGCGGGCTTGGCGCGGCCCAGCCGCGTCGCCAGACTCCTTTCCGTGGGCGAGAGGCGCGCCCGGCGCGCGAGCATCTGGGTGACGTAGGACGGGCGGTAGCGCGCGCCCGCTACGAGGCCGGGGCGGGCCAGGATCGCCCGCACGGTGTCGGCGGGAATCACGGTGGCCCAGAAGCTCTCGCCCAGGCGCGCGTCGGGCAGGGCCGCGTCGAGCAAGGTCAGGAGTTGGTACGAGCAGTTCTCATCGAAGAAGTAATAGGGGAAGTAAGTGCTTCCCATTTCCCAGGCGTGCTCGAGGAGCCGGTCGGCCTGGGCCTGCGTGAGGTTCAAGTCGTACTCCCAGAGGTCGCGGCTCTCGAGGTTCGTGTACTCTTGGATCTTTAAGTAGTAGGGCATCACCGAGTACTCGCCGGGAAAGGAGCCCACGATGCCGCGCAGGGCATAGAGCACGCCGTTCTCCGTGTCCGGCGTGGCGGCGAAGTTGATGGTGTAGTCGTTGAGGCTGTCTTCTCCTCCCCCCGCGTCCTTGCGCGGCAGGCGCAGGAACGTGTGGCCGTACATCGACCCGGGATTGTTCAGGTAGGCGTTGGCGAAGACGAGCGTGACGCCCTTCGCGTCCATGGCGTCCCGCCAAGCGGCGAAGGCCGGGCAGGCCTGTTTCGGCAGGCGCGCCGGGTCGAAGGCCAGCTTCTCCTTGAGCCAGGCGTAGCGCGCGGGGAATCGGCACTGCGGGTGCGCCCGGGGGCCCGGCTCGGGCGGCCGAAGGAAGCCGCGCAGATCGGCCTCGAGCTCGGCTTGCGGGTCGCGCTTTCCGTCGGTAGCCAGAAAGAACTTGTCCCCGGATGCGTGGCTCTCCCACCCCGATCCGGACCGCGTGTAGTGTCCGAGAGTCAGCCAGGCGCGCTCGCGGGCGAGGCCCAGCGCGCGGGCCCGGGCCGCGAGTTCGGCGGCGTAATCCCCGGCGGCCGCGGGCGCAGCGGCGAGGAGCAGGGAAAAGAGAAGGGCGGGACGCCCGCGTCGGACGTCCCGCCCCTGTCGAGACAACTGCCGAGCCCTTTTTAGAGGGACATCACGGCGCGGAGGTTGTTGAGCATCGCGACCGCGTCGGTCTTTTCGTTGGGGATGATCTTCTCGTAATTCTTCTGCGCCTTCTCGGCGAAGGCCTTCTGCGCGGCCGCGTCCTTGGCGCCGAGGAGCGCGGAGAGGCCGTTGAGGTATTCGCCGCCGCCCTGCGCCATCTCGGTCGAGATGCGCTGGAAGTTGGCCGCGGTGTAGGCCTCGACCTTCTTGTCGGCCTTCACCCAGCTCCCGTCGGACGTGCAGCCCGCGGTCTCGGAGCTGATGCCGAAGGTCTGGTTGCCGAACGTACCGTTGGTCGTCGCGGCCAGGATCAGGTGGGCCTTCTTGTTCTTTCCGTCGAAGAGCATCGTGCCCCAGCCGCAGCCGGCGGAGGTGTGTCCCGCCGCGTGCGCGGCCGCGGAACCGAGCACCAGCATCGTCGCCATCAGTAGTCCTTTTTTCATGTAGCGTGACTCCTTTGATCGTGCGGAATGGTGCGGCCGCCCCCCAGTTTCCGAAGGCTGGCCAAGTCTAGACCAATACCCCGATTTTGTCAACGCCCGCTAGGGTTTGCCGAACTGCCTGTTGTAGTCCTCGACGGCGCGCTCGAGGCCCACGTCGCGGCCGGCCTTCTCCGAGAGATACCACTTGTGCTCGAGGATCCGGCAGTAGAGCGTCGCCATGTCCTCGCCGGGCCGCGCCTGCACGTTGAGCTTGGTCATGGCCGGGTGGAAGACCTCGGTGAGCCAGCGAAACGCCGCCGAGGAGAGCGGGATGCTCCGGTTCATGTCCCGGGAGAGGGAGGCGCGCAGGGTCTGGATCTCGTTGAAGAGCTGGCGAGCCTCGTGATCGCCCGCGGCGATCCCGGTCAAGCTGTGGAGCTGGTGGCGGTGGTAGCTCTGGTCGGTCACCAGAGCGCGCATGCTGAGCTTTCCTTGCGCGCCGGTCTCGGCCAGGGCGACCTCGTCTACCGAGAAGCCCAAGCGGTTGAGCTGCTCGATGCGCTCGTGGATCTTGTAGCGCTCGTCCTTGGAGATGAGGATCTCCCGGTTGATCTCCTGCCAGAGCCGCTCATAGCGCTCGCGGATGGCGCGCGCGATCGAGTCCGGGGGCTGCGGAAGCTTGGCCCCGGACTCGGCGACGAGGTCGAGGAGCGAGCCGTAGACGTTCTCTTCCATAATAGAGAGGTCCTGCTCGCGCTGCGCGTCGGTCAGGCTCTCGTGGACGGAAGAGGTCTCCACGTCGACCACGTGCGCCGCGAGCTCCCCGCCCTGGCGCTTGAGGAGGACGTTGGCCAGCGAGCAGTCCCCCCAGTAGAAGCCGGCTAGATGCAGGCGCACCAGCAAGGCGGCGAGCGCGTCCCAGAGCCGCTCCCAGTAGCGCGCCATGCCCGGCTGGCTAAATAGCGCGCGGTACGGCAAGGACGACTCCAAATACAAGGTGACGAGGGAGGAGCAGTCCCCCTCGGGCCGGCGCAGGAGGACGTGGCCCACGGGCTCGACCGTGGGCAGCTTCTTCTCCGCCAAAGCGCGCAGGTTCTCGTACTCGCGCTCCGCGAGGCGGGGGTCCGGGAGCTCCTTCACCGCGAAGATGCGCCCGGAGTACTCGACGAAGCGGACCTCGTGGCGGGAGGGCCCGCGCTGGACCTCGACGAGGCGCTTGCAGTCCCCGTCCCAGCGGCCCAGCGGCCGATCCCAAGGGAGGTCCAGGAAATCGGGGAACCCGGGGCGGATGTGCAGCTCCTGGGCGGGCATGCGGCTATTGTAGCGGTTCCAAGCGCCCGGGGGCCGGCGGGGCCGCCGGCTTTCGGGCGCGCAGGACGAGCACGGTCGCGCTCACGAGCGCCCGGCCCGGCGGACGCAGAGGGGCGCGGATGGCCTGCAGAGTTCCGCGGTCCATGTCGTAGCGATTCCACTGCGGATTCTCGGAATAGGGCGGCTTGGACGCGTCCACCTCCAGCGCGCTGAACGCGCCTGCCGACTCCTCGATGGCGAAGCCCGCGCGGGCCAGGGCCGCCTCCAGCCGCATCTTAAAATGCTCCATCTGCGAGGGGATGGTCTCCGCCGCGATCTGCAGTTCCTTGATCTTCCGGGCGAGCGCCTGCGCGACGTCCGGGTGCCCTTGCATCAAGGCGGTGTAAGTCGACATGGGCTGGGCAAGGTAGGCCTGCGCCCAGTGGCGCAACTCGTCGGGGATAAGATGGAAGCTCCTGCGCAACTCCTCCTTGTCCACGGCCAGGAGGCCGGGTCCGTCCGCGAAGAGGAGCAGGCCCCTGGATTCGAACTCCAGCATCTCGGCGCGCAGCTCGGATTTGAGGTCCAGGAAGTGGATGAGCTGCCCTCCCGGCGTCAGCACGCGGAAGAGCTCCGCCGCGGCCTTGTCGAGGTCGAGCACCGTGTCGAGGACGGCGTGCCCCAGGACGACGGGAACGGCGCCGTCCGCGAAGGGCAGGCGATGGATGTCGGCGACGAGGCGCCGCCGCGCCCGGGAGTCGGGGTTGAGGGCCAGGAAGGCGGCCGAGCCGTCGGTCTCGGTGAGGGAGCGCCGGCGTTCCTCCGGCAGCATCGCGGCGAGCTCGCCGGCCCCGCTGCCCACCTCGAGCAGGGGCGTTCCCGCGGGCACGTGCGCGTTCAGGGTCCGGCGCACGATCTCCTGAATCGCCGGCCGCACGAAGCGGCGGCCTTGCTCATAGGCGCCGAAGACCGCGGGATCCTTCCACGCCCGCGGCGCGTAGGATTCGTCCGCTGCGGGCGCCTTGGCCGCCGGCTCACGCAGCACGAGGTCCAAAAGGCCTCCGACGAGCGGCAGCTCGGGCGAGGCGCGCAGGGCCGCGAGGACGCGCTCGCGCGGGCTCTTCTCGTAACTTTGGAGAGTCTCCGTCACCCGGAAGCCCTTGTCCACATCGAGGACCAGCACCGCCCCATCGTCGCCGGACATGCGCACGCGGAGCCAGCCGAGGAGGGCGGCGGGATAGAGGTCCGGTACGGCGGCCCGAAGCTCCGCGTCCGGCTCCTGGAAGCTCATCGTCAGGAGGCCGTTCTGGTACAGGGTCGCCTCTTCCTTCACGGGCAAGCGCAGCGGCGCCAGCGCGTCCGCCACGCTCGCGCCAATGAGGGGCCCTTCGGCGGCCTGGACGATGCTTCGCCTCGTTTCCGTCAGCTGGAAGAGGCCTTCGTTATAGGCGCGCGTCGCGTCCGAGCGGTCGTGGCGCGGCGTCTTGCCCGCGCTCGATGGCCCCGCCAGCCACGCCGCGATGCGCGCCGCCGCGCCGTTGCCCGCGAGGAGACGGCCGCCGGCTTGGCGGGCGCGCCGGGCCATGCGGTCGTAGAAGGCCTCTTGGTCGCGGACGATGCCCATCTTGAAGCGCGCGTCCAGGAAGGTCAGCATGCGGGCGGCTTGGTCGTAGTGGAAGAAGATGCGCATGCCCCCCTCCTCGTCCTCGAAGTGCCTCCACTTGAAGCGCCATACCCCGGCCTCTTTCGCCTCGCCCTTCTTGGCGGGCGAGGCCTTGCTGCGCCGGTCTCCGGCGGCCAGGAGGGCGATGTCCCTTCGCAGCCGGTGCCAGAGCATTCCCGCGGCGCCGTCGTCGGGTCCGGCGTTGAAGCCGGGGATCTTGCGGGCCGCGTCCCAGAAGTCGCGGGTGAAGCGGACCTCCAGGACGGTCTTCGCGGCGTTGTCGAAGGCTTGGCTCGCGGCTGAGAGGGCGGCCTCGGCGGGGGCGTCGAGCGAGACGCGCGGAAGATTTCGAAGCTCCGCCAGCGCGCCTTGTTTGGCGGAGCCGGCCTTATCGCTAGTCTCCGAGCCGATCGCCGCGGGCGCGGGCGTCGTCGCCGCGGCTTCGTGCGGTCGTTCGGAGAGCCCGGCGGTCGCGGTCGTTTCCAGCGCCCGCGGCTCGGCGGACTGCAGGACGGGCGGGGTCTCGAGGGGCTGTAGCGAGGCGAAGGTTCCCTCGGGCAGGGATACTTCGAGGCCGGGCGTGGCGGTGACGGACGCGAGGGCCGGAGCAACGCCCAGGCTCGTGACCGAGGGCTCGCCGGCCTGGGGCGCCGTGGCGAGGATGGGCGCGACGCCGTGGGCCGGCGCCGTGGAACGGGCGCCTTGAAGCGCGGCCGCCCAGGCGCGGGTTTCGGGGCCCAGAGCCAGCAGAACGGCGACGAGAGCCGACAGAAGCCTGCTCATGCCTTCAGTGTAGCCACCCGGCTCGGCCCGACGGAGGGCAAATGGGGAAGGGCGGCGGCGCCAACGGGCCTAGGCGAAAACGGGACGTTCGGACGGGAGGGCTATTCGCCGCGCAGGCCGGCCGCGCGCGCCAGGTTCTCGAGGAGATTTCCCATCGCCCGCAGGGTCAGGGCGCGGCGCAGCGAGCGGAAAGCGATCCAGAGCGCCCAGGAGGCGCCCGCCAGGCCGGCCAGCACCGCGAGCGGAAGCGGAAGCAGCGGCGCGGCGGCCGCCCCGATCAGGCCGATGGCGGCCAGGCCGAACTCCGGCAGCGGCAGGAATCGTCCGGCCCCGCGGCGCACGGCGAGGTTGTAGATCTCCATCATGCGCGCCAAGGGCGGGATCGCCTCGATCCAGATCTGCTCGCCCATGATGATCGGCCCCGCGCGCTGGACTCCGGATACGATCTGGCCGAAGAACTCTTCCTTATGGCGCGGGTCGGGGTCCGCGAGGGCGGCGCGCCAGCGCTCCAGGTAATAATGGTAGACGACCAGGAGGTCCGGCGCCAGGCGCGCGCCCCTGGGCTCCTCGTAGCGCCGCTGGAGCCCGAGGTGGGTGCGCTCGAACTCCTCGTCCATCTCCCTGTCCTTGGCGGCGAGCGCGGCCTGCAGCTCGTAGATCGCGTCCTCGATTTCGCGGCGCGCCTGGCCGGGGTCGTCGCGGCGTCCCCAGCCGTAGCGGGGCGCGATCTTGCTGCGCTTGGCGAGCTCCTGGATCTCGGCGAGGAGGAGCTGGTTCTGATGCTTGAGCCAAGCCAGGTGCTCGCGAACCCCGGGGCCGAGGGCGCCGATCTGGCCGAACAAGGAGAGGTATGCGCGCACGTAGTCCTCGAACTCGCCGTAGGCGAGGCGAGCCTCCTTCCAGAAGCGGCGGGCGCCGAAGTAATCGTAGATTCGAGAGGGAATCCAGCGCAGGCTGGGCGGCCTCGTCTGCCGGGCGATTCGGCGCAGCTCTCCGATATGGGCCGCGCGGACGGCGTCGAGCGGGAAGCCGTCGCCTTCCGGGTCGATCTTTCGTCCGCCGGCGATGGCCTGGAAGCGCGCCAGGCGGTAGCGGAAGCCGGGGGCGGTCGGCTCCTCGGGCGCGAGCTCGGCTTCGTGGGCGTTGCGCTCCGCGTGCTCCTCGCCCATGCCGGCCAGCCAGCCGTCGTAGCCGTTGTAGTCGCCGTCTCCCTTGCCCAGGAAGCCGTCCAGGCCGTCCACATCGTCCCACTTGGCCCCTTCCTTGGGCGGCGGGGCCTCCATGAGGCCGCCTTGGGAGTCCTCGCTCGCCTGGTCGGCGGGAGGCGCCCAATCCGCGGCGCCCTCCTCGACCGCGCGCCGCGCGTCCTCCGAGCCGCGCTCGGCGCGCTCTTGGCGGGCGGTCCTCTCGTAGCGCTCCCAGTCGCGCCGGAGGTTTTCGAGCGCGGGATCGCCCGCGGGCAGGTAGGGCGAGAACAGCGCCGCGGCCTGCCGCGCCGCGCGGGCGCGGCGGGCGGCCGCGGCCACGTGGTCGTCCGCGTCGGCGTAGGCGTCGGAGCCCACCGTGGAGAGCTCCTCGCGGGACTCGCGGACCCAGGCCCGGATCACCGCGGGAGCGCGGGCGAAAGCGGCCGCCACGGCGTCCGGCGTGAAGGCGTCGGCGGGAAGGGCGCGCGCGCGAGCGCGCGCCTCGGCCACGGACTCCGGATTCGGCGTCTCGGCGCCCAAGCCCATGGCCACGAGAAGCGGGTCGAGCGCCGCGCGGTTCGGGGCCTCCGGGCGATCGAGAGAGGCGGGGTCCAGGCCGCGGCCGCCCAGGACGTCGATCAGGCGACCGACCTCGGCCGCTCGCGCCGGGTTCTCTCCCAAGGAGACGAGCGCCGCCGCCAGGTTGCCCTGGGGCGTGGCGGGACGGGCCGCGACGCCGGCGCGGGCGCAGGGGACGAGAACGGCCAAAAGAAGCGGCAAGGCCACGGGGCTTTCTATGAAATTATCCGCGCAGCGTTGAGGGTCCTGCGGGCGGCCCGCGCGGAGGATTGGGCCTAGGGCCGTCTAGGACTTCCGGGGACGGACCTTCTTCTTAAGGAAAGCGACGGCTTCCTCGCGCGCGCGGACCTTGCCCGCGGCCTGGGCCTCCTGCAAGAGCCCCATGAGCCGCCCGATCTCGGGACCGGGCGGGATCTTGAGCGCCTTCATGATCTCGTTGCCGTCGAGGAGCTTGGGCGGGAGCACGACGTCCGGCCTCTCGAAGCGCTTG
>DATLOS010000622.1:0-3457 GCA_035536155.1 Elusimicrobiota bacterium | reverse complement strand
TGGCGCGCGAGCACCGCGCAGGCCAAGGTGAGCTCGATGGTCGGCTCCGGGGAGACGGCGCAGCGCTCGTAGGGCGTGGCCGAGCCGCCCTCGGGGCCGAGCTCCTGCACGCTCGCGCGGTAGAACGTCCCGGAGGAATCCCGCGCGGTGAAGGCCTCCTTCGCGTTCACCTCCCGGCGCCGCAGCCGCGCGGCCAAGGCGGCGTCGAAGCGAAAGGGCGTGCCCAGGTGGAGCGCGGGCGCCTCGAGCGGCCCATCGCCCGGCGCGTCGCAGCGGCCGCCGGTCCTCTGCGGCGCGGCGCGCGGCCGGCGCTTGCGGAACGGGTCGAAGTTGAACTTTCGCGGCATGTCAGCCTCCCTTCGCGCGGACGGCGCGCCAAAGGCGCGCGGAACGGGCGCGGGGGTTCTCCCGCGCCTCCTGGGGCGTGGCCTTGCGCGGCTCCTCGATCGGCCCGCGCCAGAGGCCGTCGCGGGCCTGCGCGCGCAGCGCCTCGCCGACCAAGGCCTCCTCGCCCGAGTGGAAGGTGATGAGCGCGACGCGCCCGCCGGGCCTGAGCAGGGCCGGCAGCTCGCGCAGAAAGCTCGCCAGGGAGTCGCGCTCGCCGTTGACGGCGATGCGCAGGGCTTGGAAAGTCCGCGTCGCCGGGTGGGCGGAGAAGGCGTCCTTCTTCAGCTGGCGCCCCGGTCCCAGGCCCTTCGCCTCGGCCACGAGGCCGGCGAGCTCGGCCGTCGTCTTAGGCGGGCGTCGGGCGATGGCCGCCGCGACCTCGGCCGCGGCCGGCTCGTCGCCGAAGCGAGCCAGGACGTCCCGGATCTCGGCTTCGGAGGCCGCGGCCAGCCACTCGGCGGCCGTCTTCCCGCGCGAACGGTCCATGCGCATGTCGAGCGGCCCGTCGTTCTTGAAGGACATGCCGCGCTCGGGACGATCGAGCTGCATCGAGGAGACGCCGAGATCGGCCAGGAGCGCGTCGACGCCGGCGACGCCGAGCTCTTTCAGGACGCGGGCCGCGTCGGCGTAGTCGCTTTGCCGGGCGACGATCGCGGTCCCGCCGTCCTTGAGGCGCTTCTCGGTCCGCGCCAGCTCCTCGCCGTCGCGGTCGAGGCCGATGAGCCGGCCCTTGGGCCCGGCGCGGCGCGCGAGCTCGGCGGCGTGCCCGCCCCAGCCCAGCGTGCAGTCGAGGACGGTCGCGCCCTCCAGGGGGGCGAGCGCCTCGAGCACTTCGGACAGCATCACCGGCCAATGAGCCCCGGCCGGCGTCGAGCCGCGGGCCTTGGCCTTGGCGACGGCGTCGGGGTCTCCGGCCAGCTCCTTGTGCTTCTGCTCGAACGTACGGGGGTGCGTGCCGCGGTAGCGGTCGCGCCGGCGGTGCGCGGCGAGAACCTGGGCGATGGGCACGTCGGCCGGGGTCAGGTCGTATTCGAGGAGCCGCCGCGCCTCGACCCAGGCGAACTGATCGTGGACGCTCGCCTTCGGCTCGCCCTGGAACTTGGAGACGAGGAAGGCCACCAGCTCGATCTCGCCGAAGTCGTAGGCGTGCGTGGCGCGCGCGGCCTCGGCGCCGATCTCGGCCTCGATGCCCAGCTCCTCGCGGAGCTCGCGCTTGAGCGCGTCTGCGTGGGACTCGCCCGTCTCGACGCGCCCGCCCGGGAGCTCCCACCTGCCCGCGTGCTTGCGCCCCGGCGCGCGCCGGGCGAGCAGGACCTTGCCCGAGCGCAGGAGGACCGCGGCGCAGACGGGGATCATCTCCTAGAGCGGCTCGTCGAGCTCGCGCAGCAGGGCGATCAGCCGGGTCCCGACCCGGGCGCTGCCCTCGACGCTGAGATGGTCCGCGTCGCGGTACATCAGCCGCCCGTTCTCGAGCGCCCGGCAGCGCGACGCGTCGCAAAGGACCGGCAGCGGGTCGAAGACGCGCAGGCGCGGGAACTCGTCCTCGAGCT
The DNA here is from genome assembly GCA_035536155.1 of Elusimicrobiota bacterium. GTDB lineage: Bacteria > Elusimicrobiota > Elusimicrobia > UBA1565 > UBA1565 > DATLOS01. Next base: position 1,520 of record DATLOS010000622.1, on the reverse strand, counting down.
CCGCCACGAGCCGCCGGTACTCGCCCCGGCTCGCGTCGACGTCGGCCCGCGCGACGCTGCACTCCGCGCGGATCTTGTCCTTCGGGAATAGCGGCCGGGCGCCGAGGCAGGTGGCCGGGTCGAAGTCGAGCTCGGGGACGTCGAGGGCGAGGATCACGCGCATGCCGCGCGACTCGAGGGCGCGGATGGTCCGGGCGAGCCCACGCTTGTAGAGCTCCCGCTGCGCGAGCCCGCTCTCGTCCGGGTCGCGCGAGCGCAGGTTGAGCTCCTTGGGGTGCTGGGACGAGAGCACGGCCAAGCGGTCTTCCTTGAAGTACTCTCGGATCAGCTCCAGGAAGCGGTCGAAGGCCGCCAGGCAGCCGATCTCCTGGCCGTTGATGAGCCGCTCCAGCCCGGCCAGCGGCGGGCAATTGCCCTTGCCCAGATGGGCGAGGGGAAAGTTCCCGGCGGCGTCCGCGGCGAGAATGCCGGGCACGAGGTGGGTCGCGTGGCTGTCGCCCAGGACGAGCAGGCGATGGCGCGGCCCCGTGCGGATGCACCAGAGCCCGTCCTGGACGCCGTATTGCTTGTTGCAGCCGTCGGTGCCCTTCCAGTCGAAGACGAGCTGGCGGCGCACGTCCTCGTAGGCGGGATAGCGCCCCGGCAGGCCTTCGAGGAACAGGATGAGAAGGCCGGCGGCGCAGGCGGTCGCTGCCGCCGCGAGGCCCGTCCGGACGAAGACGAGTTCCTTTCGCCGGGTGTCCAGCCGGCCGCGCGGACCGCTCTGGAGCGGGCGTTCGATCCGGGCCCACGTCCACCATGCGAGAATGAAAGACAGCGCGACGGCCGCCGCCCGCAGCGCCGGCGACGGGGTCTGTCCCTGCGTGATGCGCGCAAACGAGAGCAGGGGCCAGTGCCACAAATATAGCGGGTAGCTGATGCGGCCCAGGAACGCGGCCGGCCGGGGCGACAGCACGCGGCGGTTGAGCCAGGCCCGCGGTCCGGCGTACATGAGGAGCGCCGTGGCCGCCGTGGGCAGCAGGCCCCAGACCCCCGGATAGCCCGCCGCCCCATGGATGAGGAGCAAAGACGCGGCGAACAAGGCGGCCCCCAGCCACGCCGCCGCGTCCGACGAGTCCCGCCGCGGGCGCAGGCGCTCCCAGTAAGCCAGGCCGCAGCCGACCAGCAGCTCCCAGAAGCGGGAGGGAAGGAGGTAGAAGGCCTCGCTCCCGTAGCGCGAGGAGCGCCAGAGGCTCCAGCCGAAGGAGAGCGCGAAGAGCGCCCCGATCAAGGTCCCGGTCCGCCAGCGCTTGCGCGCCGCGAGCACGAGCAGCACCGGCCAGGTCAGGTAGAACTGCTCCTCGATGCCCAGGGACCACAGGTGCAGCAGGGGCTTGAGCTCGGCGGCGCGGTCGAAGTAGCCGGCTTCTTTATACAGGATGATGTTGGAGACGAAGGCCGCGCCGCCGGCGATGTGCTTGCCCAGGTTCGCGAGCTCGTCGGCCAGGAGCAGCCCCGCCCCCAGCGCCAGGACCGCGAGC
>DATLOS010000621.1:0-8468 GCA_035536155.1 Elusimicrobiota bacterium | reverse complement strand
GGGGCGGCGCCCGACGCCTGCCGGCCGCTCCTGCGGGCCTGCCGCGAGGCGGGCTTCTCCCGGGAAGGCCGCTCCGGCGGCAAGGGCCTCGTCCAGGACTGCGTGACGCCTCTGCTCGCCGGCCGGACCGGGGCGGGCCTGCCCGGCGTGGAGCGGGCGGACGTGGACGCCTGCAACGCGTCGATGGGAGAGCTGCCGGACGTGCCCGTCGCGGAGGCGATCCCCCTCACCGAGCCCAAGCTCGGCCCCGGCGAGCATCCCAACGTCGTCTTCGTCCTGGCCGACGACTTCTCCTCGGATTTGCTGCGCTTCATGCCGCACGTCTTGGACATGCAGAAGAACGGGGCCGCCTTTACGAACTTCTTCGTGACCGATTCCCTATGCTGCCCCTCCCGCTCCTCCATCTTCACCGGGCGCTTCCCTCACAACACCGGCGTCTATACCAACCAGGGGCGGGACGGGGGCTTCGCCACCTTCATGGCGAAAGGCAACGACCGGGTGTCCTTCGCGGTCGCGCTCCGCAACGCGGCCTACGCGGCCGGGATGATGGGCAAGTTCTTGAACGGCTACGAGCCGGCCAAGGACGCCCCGGGCGTCGGCTGGTCCGAGTGGGACGTCATCGGCAACGGCTACGGCGGCTTCGACTACGACATCAATCGCCAGGGCAAGGCCTTCCGTCGAGGCTCCGCGGCGCGGGACTACGCGACGGACGTCTTGAAGGGCCTCGGCGTCGATTTCATCCAGGCCAACGCCGGGCGCCCGTTCTTCCTGGAGGAGGCGACCTTCGCCCCGCACTCGCCCTACACCCCCGCGCCCCGGGACGCGAAGGCCTTCCCCGGCCTCGCCGCGCCGCGCGGGCCGGCCTACGGCGCCGCGCCCGACGCCGCGGCGCCGAACTTCCTCAAGGGCTTGCCCGCGCTCACCGACGAAGAGATGGCGGAGATCGACGGGCACTACCGCCTGCGCGCCCAGTCGGTCCTGGCCATCGACGCGATGATCGGCGATCTCCAAGCCGCGCTCAAGGCCGCGGGGCTCGAGAAGAAGACGTACTTCGTGTTCGCCTCCGACAACGGCTACCACATGGGCGAGCATCGCATGCACGAAGGCAAGATGACGGCCTACGACACGGACATCCGCGTGCCCTTGGTCGTCACCGGCCCGGGCATCGCGCCGGGAACGACCGTGTCCGAGGTCGCGGAGAACATCGACCTCTGCCCGACCTTCGCCGAGCTGGCGGGCGCCCAGGTACCCCGGACGGCGGACGGCCGGAGCCTGGTCCCGCTGCTCCTGGGCAAGAAGGCCGGGACCTGGCGCACGGCGGCATTGATCGAGCACCGGGGCGGGGTGATGGCCCGGACGGATCCCGATTCCCCGGTCGGACCGATGGTCGTTGCCCCCACCTACGAAGCGCTGCGCACGCGCGACAAGCTCTACGTGGAGTACGTCGACGGCGAGCGGGAGTTCCACGACTTGAAGGCCGATCCCGCCGAGCTCAAGAACACCTACGCCGAGCTCTCTTCAGTCCAAAAGTCGGCGCTCGCAGCGGCGCTGTCCGCCTTGAAGGGCTGCCACGGCGCCGCGGCCTGTTCCGCGGCGGATCATCCGGCGCTTTGGTAGCCGGCGCGGCGAGCGCCGAGCCGCTTCAACCGCCGTACGGAACTTCTTTGTAGTCGGGCGGCAGGGCGAAGTCGTCCTGGGGGACCTCGGTCGAGGCCTCGAGGCCGTGGAGCTCGGTGTAGACCTCGTAGAACGGCGCCCGCGCGCTCGCCGCACCCTGCACGTGTGCGGGCTCCTCCTTGGTCGCGAGGATCTGGTCGAGGATGCTCTGCAGGCCGCGCTGGAAGTCGTCGTAGACGGGAGCTTCCTTGGTCTTGCGCCGGAGAATCCGCGCCTTGGGCATCGGGCCGAGCGCGAAGCCGCCTCCGTGCATGTGACCGCGCGTCTGCAGGTACATGCGGTTGATGATGCGCTCGCTGTGGCGCCAATCGATCACCTTGAAGCGCGGAGGCGGGAGCCCCGCGGACGGCGGCGGACGGGGGTGGCGCGGCCGCGCGTAGGGCGGGACCTGGAGCGGCGAGAGCTTGGCGAGCGGGACGCCTTTCGGAGGCTCGGGCCGCGCCGCGCCTATGCCGGGTGCCGCGCCCCGCCTAGGGGCGGGCGGCGAGGACGGAGACGTCGTCACGGCGTCGGGCGACCACCAGGACACGGAGGACGCGAGCGCGTAGCTGGGCAGCTCCTGGAGCTTCTTGCGCGCGGCCGCCGGGACGAGCTTGAGGTCGGAGACCGGCACGTCGAGAAATCCCGCCGCCGCCCGGAGCTGGTAGCGCTCGTGGTCGAGCGGCGACATGTCCCCCCCGGACGCGTCCCGGTAGGCGTTCTCGAAGGCGATGAGATCGAGCAAGGTGTCGGAGAGGGCGCCGGCCACGGGAGCGACCCAGAGGTCCTGGTCCATCACCGCCCTGCGCCTCTCGTTTCCCTCGCCGATCGCCACGACGCGCACGCGCAGGCGCCAGTGCTCGCAGGTCGCGCCGAGCATCACGCGCGTCTCCCCCCGCCGGCCCAGGGTCACGCTCTCGACCTCGAGGCGGCGCGAAGGCGCCGCGTCCGCCCCGGCGGGAACGCGGGCGTCGTAGTCCACTTCCGAGAACGGCGCCAAGGAGAAGGTCTTGGAATCGGGATAGACCAAGGTCCGGCTCTTGCGGTCCAAGTCGATGATCTGGACGATCCGGCGCGGCTCCTCCTCGGAGCCGCCCTCCGGGATCCGGGAGGCGTAGCCCGAGACCAGTCGCATCCGGCGGCCCGAGACCTCGACCCAGGTCTTGCCGAAGATGCCGTCGCGGCCCTGGCTGGTCTGGGCTTGCACGACTTGCAGGAAGGACAGGTCCGCGCGGGCGTCGGCGGCCGGAAAAAGGAGCAGAGCCGCTAGGAGGCGCCGGACGGAGGTCACGCCAAGACGATAGCAGGCGTTGGAATCAGGAGCAAGAGAGCGGCGCTACAGGCCGCGGGACAACTCCCGCTGGATTTCGCGGACGTCCTCCAAGAGCTTTCGCGCGTCGTTCTCGACGCACTGGAGGTCCGGGCTGATTTGTCCCCGATAGGTGATCGTCGTCGTGCTGCCGAAAGAGGCGCTCTTCGCGCAGCGGCCTCGCGCGAGCCCCGAAATCGGCATGAGCGAGTCCAGGTCCGCGTAGAAGCGCTGGATGAGCGCGGGCGACACCTTCTGCGATCCGCTCCCCGACGCGAGGCTGCGGGCAATGACGCGGCCGCCCTTGCCGTTGGGACCGAAACGGACGATCCCGGAGGGCATGATGACCATCCCGTAGCCCGCCGCATTGGTGGATCCGCTGTCTTCGACGACGGCGTTGCGGCTCGACGGGGACTCCACGGAGAAGGGCCTGTTCCTGATCTTCTCGCATTCCTGAAAGTCCTGTCTTCGGGAGGAAAACTCGTAAACGACGGGGAAATTCCTCTCCTTGAGGCAATCCGCCATCAGCTCGATCCCGGGCCGCTTGAAGTCGTTGTCGGCCAGGCAGCGCTCCCGCGCCGGGGTGGACTGGTCGGGGCAGGCCAGGTCGACTTGGGCGTTGAGCTCGTCTTCGCAATGCTTGAGGGACTCCCGCTGCGGCTGGGTCAGCTCGCGCTCAAAGACCGCGCCCTTGGCGTGAACGCAGGCTTTCCAATCCTCCTTGGCGTCCGCTTCCGGCCACGGAGGCGACCAGGCGAAACCAGAGGCTTGCTGGAGCAGGAGAAGCGCGCACGCCGCGGCGAGCCGTCTCACCGCAAGCAGCGGCTTAGCGGCCGCCGCCCAAAAGGGCCGCGGGGGCGGCCTTGGGCAGCATCTCGGCCGAGAGCTTGGCCATTCCCAGGAACGGCTCCGGGTAGACGCCGATGAGGAAGATGAAGATCGAGACCAAGGTCAGCGTGAGGCCGGAGTAGAGCACGGGCACCGCGACCGGCTCCGGGGTCCGGGCCGGCCGGAAGAACATGTGGTAGGCGATCTTGGTGTAGTAGTAGACGGACACCACGCTGTTCAAGAGGCCGAAGATCGCGAGGGTGTAGAAGCCGCCTTTCACGGCGGCGGCGAAGAGGTAGAACTTCCCGATAAATCCCGCCAGCGGCGGGATCCCCGCCAGGGAAAGGAGGCAGAAGGTCATCAGGAGCGCCAGGCCGAAATTGCGGGAAGCCAGCCCGTCGAAGGCTTCCAGCTCGTAGCTCCCCTCGTTGCCGACCAGGATGGCCACCGTGAAGGCGCCGAGGTTCATCACGAGATAGGCCAGGGAGTAGAGCAGGATGCCCTCCCGGCCGAAGGCGTCGCCGGTGACGAAGCCGATGAGCATGTAGCCGGCCTGGGCGATCGAGGAGTAGGCCAGGAGGCGCTTCACGTTCGTCTGGAAGAGGGCCGTGAGGTTGCCGATGCACATGGTCAGGATCGCCAGCACGGTGAAGAGGCCCGTGAACTCGAAAGCCTCCCGCGGGATCAGGCTGGTGAACACGCGCAGCATCACCGCGAGGGCCGAGATCTTGGGCGCGATCGAGAGGAAGGTCGTGACGGGGGTGGGCGCGCCCTCGTATGCGTCCGGGACCCAGAAATGGAAGGGCGCCATCGAGACCTTGAAGCCGAAGCCCGCCAGCGTCATCAGGCAGCCCAGGGTGAACATCGCGGCGTCCGGGCCCGCGGGGGCGCGCAGGGCGAGCAGGCTGGTCGTGCCCGTCGCGCCGTAGAAGAGGGAGATGCCGTAGAGCATGATCGCGGAGGAGAACGCGCCGATGAGGAAGTACTTCACGGCGCCCTCGGACGACTTCAAGTCCCCCCGCTCGAAGCCCACCAGGATGAAGGAGGAGATCGAGACCAGCTCGAGCGCCAGGAAGATGAGCAGGAAATCGGTCGCCGAGACCAGGAGCATCATGCCCACGACGGAGAAGAGGACGAGGGCCGAGAAGCTGCCCTGGTGGGCGTCCCGGGGGTTCTTATAGTCCAAGGTCAGCGCCAGCACGAGGATGGCGGTCGCCAGCACCAGGACCTTGAAGAAGAGGCTCATCGGGTCGACGGTCCAGAGCGTCCCCACGCCCTGATACGTGCCGGGGACCGAGCAGCACAGACCGACGAAGCCCATGGTCACGGCGGCGCACACCATCGCCAGCCCGTACAGAGAACGCCCGCGGCGCCCCCCCAGCCAGACGTCCGCGAGGAGGATCAGGAGGGCCAGGACCGAGAGGACGATCTCGGGATAGAGGAGCTGGAGGTTCTCCATGTGCTAGAGGTGGCGCACGGCCTGGAACATGTCCGGGAACATCTTCGAGATGTAGGTCACCGTCGGGTTCATCACGTCGAGGAGGAGCTTCGGCCAGACGCCGAAGAGCACCGTGAGCGCGGCCAGCGGCGCCACGGAGATCAGCTCGCGGCCGTCCATGTCCGGAAGGTCCGCCCACTTGGCGTTCAAGGGGCCCAGGAAGACCTTCTGGAGCATGCGCAGGAAGAAGGCCGCCGTGACCAGGATGCCGATGACCGAGAGGGTCGTGTAGAGCTTCCAGGCGTGGAACGCGCCCAGGAAGCAGAGGAACTCGGAGATGAAGCCGGCCAGGCCGGGCAGGCCGAGCGAGGCGAAGCAGGTCAGGGACATCAGCGCGGCGTAGACCGGGAGCTTCGCCGCCAGGCCGCCGAAGGCGGAGATGTCGCGCGTGTGCGCCCGGTCGTAGATCACCCCGACGAGGAGGAACAGCGCGCCGGTGATCAAGCCGTGGTTGATCATCTGGAGCACCGCCCCGTTGAAGCCGGTCGCCGAGACCGCCGCCAGGCCGAGGAGGCAGTAGCCCATGTGGTTGACGGAGGAGTAGGCGACCATCTTCTTCATGTCCGTCTGGGCCATGGCGCAGAGGGCGCCGTAGACGATGTTGATGAAGGCGATCACCACCAGCCACGGCAGGAACCAGTCGAAGCCCGCGGGCAGGATCTGGTAGCACACGCGCATGAGGCCGTAGACGCCCATCTTGAGGAGGACGCCGGCCAGGATGACGCTCACGCCGGTGGGGGCCTCGACGTGGGCGAGCGGCAGCCAGGTGTGGAACGGGAAGGCCGGCACCTTGACCGCGAAGCCCAGGTAGAAGGCCAGGAAGACCAGGACCTGGAAGTCCTTGCTCCAGCCCGAGCTCGCCTTCATGAGCTCCAGCATGTCGAAGGTGTGCGGGTTCGAGGAGAAGTAGAGGGCCAGGATGCCCAGCAGCATGAAGACGCTGCCGAAGAGGGTGAAGAGGAAGAACTTGATCGCGGCGAACTCCTTCTTCGGCCCGCCCCAGACGCCGATCAGGAAGTACATGGGGACCAAGGTGAGCTCCCAGAACATGTAGAAGAGGAAGAAGTCGAGGGCCGCGAACACGCCGATCATGCCGACCTCGAGGGCCAGGAACCAGAAGTAGAACTCCTTGACCCGCACGGTGATGTTCATCGAGTACACCGCGGCCAGCAGCGACAGGAGCGTGGTCAGCACGATGAGGGGCAGGGAGAGGCCGTCGACGCCGAGGTAGTAGTGGATGTCGAAGGTCGGGATCCAGCTGTAGCGCTCCACGAACTGCATGCGCACCGCGTCGAGCTGGGGCCCGCCGGGCTCGAACTGGGCGAGGGCGAGCAAAGAGAGGAGGAAAGCCGCGCCCGTCGCCGCGATCGCGGTCGCGCGCACGGCGCCCGCCTTCTCCTTGGGGATGAAGAGGATGGCCAGGGAGCCGGCCAGGGGAAGGAAGGTGATGAGGCTCAGGATGGGCATGACATTACCTCGCGATCAGGAATAGGAGGCTGACGGATAAGGCGACGTACAGCAGGTACTCCTGGACCTGGCCGCGCGCGAGCTTGCGCAGGGCCCAGCCGGCGCCGCGGGTGGCCGAGCCGACGCCGTCGACGGCGCTGTCGACCACCACGTTGTCGAAGAAGTTCCCGATCATGGAGAAGGCGTCGGCCACCAGCGCCCACCCGTCCACGAAGATCGCGTCGACGATGTTGGCGTCGAACCAGTAGAGCGCGGCCGCGATGCGGTCGGAGAGGTCGACCAGGACGAGGAAGAACTTGTCGAAGCCGTAGCGCGCCTCGAGCAGCTCGGCGACCGGCCCGCAGCCGCGGCGCAGCGCGGTCGCCGCGGTGAGGTCGCCCGAGGAGTAGAGCTGGTAGGCGCCGGCCAAGCCGACGGCGAAGGCGGAGAAGGCCGCGAAACCCAGCCAGCCGGGGGCGCCCGCGTGGCCCTCGGCCGCCGCGCCCTCCTTGCCGAAGTGGACCAAGGAGGCGAAGAGCTCGTTGTGCTCGAGGACCCCGCCGGACACGATGGAGAGGACGGCCAGGATCCACAGCGGCGCGGTCATCGTGAGCGGCGACTCGTGGGCGTGGTCCCACTTGTGGTGGTCGCGCGACTTGCCCAGGAAGGTCATGAAGAGGAGCCGGAACATGTAGAAGCTGGTCAGCGCCGCGGTGGCGATCGCCAGCAGCCACATCAGCGGGCTGTGGAGGTAGACGTCGTGGAGGATGGCCTCCTTCGAGTACCAGCCCGAGAGGAACGGAAATCCCGAGATCGCCATGGTCCCGATGGTCATGGTGAGGAAGGTCGCGGGCATCTTCTTGGAGAGGCCGCCCATCTCGCGCATGTCGTTGGAGTGGACCGCGTGGATCACGGAGCCCGCGCCCAAGAATAGGAGAGCCTTGAAGAAGGCGTGCGTGGTCAAGTGGAAGAGGCCGGAGGTGTAGCCCCCCACTCCAAGGCCGAGCATCATGTAGCCCAACTGGCTGACGGTGGAGAAGGCGAGGACCCGCTTGATGTCGGTCGCCGTGAGGGCCATGGAGGCGGCCAGCATCGCGGTGATGAGGCCCGTCCAGGCCACGACCTCGAGGGACGCGGGCCCGGCGGCGTAGATGAAGTAGGTGCGGGCGACCAGGTAGATGCCCGCGGCCACCATGGTCGCCGCGTGGATGAGGGCGGAGACCGGCGTCGGGCCCTCCATGGCGTCCGGGAGCCAGATGAACAGCGGGACCTGGGCGGACTTGCCCGCGGCGCCGAACAGAAAGAGGACCCCGATCGTCGCCGCGACCTGCGCCGGCAGGTACTCGGGGCCCATGGCCACGCGGTCCTTGAGCATGTTCAGGTCGAAAGTCCCGGCGTAGGCGAAGAGGAGCAGCAGGCCGATGTAGAGGCCCATGTCGCCCAGCTTGGTGGTCATGAACGCTTTCTTGCTGGCGTAGGCCGGGCCCGGCTTCTCGAACCAGAAGCCGATGAGCTGGTAGGAGGCCACGCCCACGAGCTCCCAGCAGCCGAAGAGGACGAGGAGGTTCGAGGAGACGACGAGGCCGAGCATGCTGGCGGTGAAGAAGGAGAGGAAGGCGTAGTAGCGCTTGAAGCGCGCCTCGCCGTGCATGTAGCTCAGCGAGTAGACCTGGACGAGGAAGCTGACCAGCGTAACGACGAAGAGCATGATCACGGCCGGGCCGTCGATCA
>DATLOS010000620.1:0-4982 GCA_035536155.1 Elusimicrobiota bacterium | reverse complement strand
CGCTTGGGCAGATGCGGGGCCTTGAAGCGGCGGGTCGGATCGTCGGCAACCCTCTCCTCCGAGGCCTGGAACTTGTAGAAAGCTCTAAGGGCTTCCTGCTTGCGGAAGATCGACGAGGCCTCGAGGTCCTCATCGGCCTTGAGATGCCACAAGTAGTCGCCGAGGAGCTTCGAGTCCGCCTTGAGCGGGTCCCGCGCGCCCAGCCACTTGAGGAAGTGGTGGAGGTCCGAGCCGTAAGCGCTGCAGGTATGAGGAGAAAGCCCCCGCTCGAGGGATAAGTGGCGTACGAACTCCTCGAGCAGGGGGCTCGGCTTATCGGCCGCGCTCTCCACGCCGGCTCAGCGCGCTTCGGCTTTTTCCTTCTTGTGCGCCTTGGCCGGGGCCGGGGCGGCGGCGACGGGGGCCTTCTCCTCGGCCGCCTCGTCCTTCTCCGGCTCCGGGGTGGCCGCCGAGCTCACCAGGTACTTGGCGCGCAGGGCCTTCTCGATCTCGCCGGCGGTCTGCGGGGAGTCCTTGAGGAACGCGCAGGCGTTCTCGCGGCCCTGGCCGAGGCGCTCGCCGTTGTAGAGGAACCAGCTGCCCGACTTCTCGACGATGCCGAGCTCGGTGCCCAGGTCCAGGAGGCAGCCCTCGCGGGACACGCCCTTGCCGTGGATCATGTCGAACTGCGCCACGCGGTAGGGCGGGGCGACCTTGTTCTTCACGATCTTCACCTTGGTGCGCGCGCCGTAGACGGTGTCGCCGTTCTTCAGGTTCTCGATGCGGCGGATGTCCATGCGCACGGTCGCGTAGAACTTGAGCGCCAGGCCGCCGGTCGTGGTCTCGGGGTTGCCGAACATCACGCCGATCTTGTGGCGGATCTGGTTGATGAAGATGATGCAGGTCTTGGTGCGGTTGATCGTGCCGGTGAGCTTGCGCAGGGCCTGGCTCATGAGCCGCGCCTGCAGGCCCATGTGGCTGTCGCCCATCTCGCCCTCGATCTCGGCCTGGGGCACGAGGGCCGCGACCGAGTCCACCACGATCACGTCGAGCGCGCCGGAGCGCACCAGCTTCTCGGTGATCTCGAGGGCCTGCTCGCCCGAGTCGGGCTGGGTGATGATCAGGTCGTCGATGTTGACGCCGAGGGCCTTCGCGTACGTCGGGTCCATGGCGTGCTCGGCGTCGATGTAGGCCGCGGCGCCGCCCAGCGTCTGGGCCTCGGCGACGATCTGCAAAGCGAGGGTGGTCTTGCCGGAGGATTCCGGGCCGTAGATCTCGATGATGCGGCCGCGCGGCACGCCGCCGACTCCGAGCGCCAAGTCGAGGGAGAGCGCTCCCGTGGGGATCGTGTCGATCTTGATCTTCGCGGCCTTGTCGCCGAGGCGCATGATGGCCTCGCGTCCGTATGCCTTCTCGATCTGAGCCAGAGCCAGCTCAAGAGCCTTAGCCTTCCCGTCCGACGCGGCGTTCGCCATGAGATCCCCCCCCTCGGCGTTCGAGGGAATTATGTACGAGTTTACAAAATTACTGGTCGGCCTTCCGGACGAAAACCGAGCGGTTCATGACCTCGATCGCGGTGCGCAGCTCCACGCCCTTGCCCTTCGCCGCGGGGAGCTCGGCCTCGGAGACGCGGAGCACCGTGCTCCCGTCCTTCCAGAAGTACATCTCCCCGTCCCGGCGCGGCTCCCCGTAGTCCACCGCGTACTCCGTCACGACCTTGTCGATCGGCCGTTCCTTCGTATGGGCCTTGGTGTAGATCACCTTGAGATACGCGAGCAGGCCCCAATGGAACCCCAGCTGCATCTTCTCCACGTCCGGCGAGAAGGACCTGGCCGATTCCCGGTCGATATCTATACGCACGAGCCCCCCATTTGGTTCCCTCACTTTGATCCACTCTTTCGTGGGCGGGAAGGTCTTGCGCACGCGCCCGAGGGTGCAGCCCAGCTTGACGTGATGAAGCTCGCGCTTGATGGGGACGTCGCTGGCGCGCGCGAAGCCCGGCAGAAGGATCAGGACAGCAAGGAGAGTTGTTCGAGCCAACGCTAGCGCGCGTCGACGACGGCGCGCCCGGCCCGGGCCAGCAGGCCCTGGTCGCTGCCGTAGCGGCGGTAGGTGATGCGGCCGAGGCGGCCGATGAAGGTCTTCGCCGAGCTGTAGTTCCGGTTGTGGCCGGTGAGCACGGTGAGGACGTAGTCGCCGTCGGGCGAGAAGATGATGCTCGAGTCGTGGCAGGCCTTGCGCAGGAGGCCGGTCTTGTGGGCGATCTGCCAGCCCGGGGGCAAGGTCTTCGCCAGGCGCGAGCTCGGCCGGCGGCGCTTGAGGATGTCGAGCATGAGCTGGCTCGACTGCGGGTCCACCGCCTCTCCTTTATAGATCTTCTCGAGCAGCATGCTCATCTCGCGCGCGGTGGTGTAGTTCTCGTACTTCACCGCCGAGCTCGACAGGCTCAGCCCCTCGGGGTAAATCTCGGTGAAGACCAGGCCCATCTTGGGGAACTGGCGCTGCAAATATCCCATGCCCACCTCGTCGATGAGCATCCTCTGGGCCGTGTTGTCCGACTCGTCGATGAGCTTCTCCAAGAGCTTGAGCACGGTGAGCCGGCTGCCGTCTTTCATCCATTTGATGCTGCCCGAGCCGCCCATGCGCACGCTGCGGCGCAGGATCACGGGGCTGCTCAGGGAGACCTCGCCGTTGCCGATCTTGTTGAAGACGGCGATCATCACGGGCAGCTTGATCAGGCTGGCCGCCGGGAAGATGTCGTCGGCGTGGTAGGACCACTCCCAGCCGCGCTTCAGATCCTTAATGTAGATCGCGACCGAGCCGGGGTAGCTCTTCGCCGCCGCCTCGAGCTCCGAGGTCATCGCCTGCCAGGCCACGGGCTGATCCGCGCCCGCCGCCCGGACGGCCGCGGCCGAGTCCGGCGGAGGAGGCGCGCCCTTGCTGAAGGCTCCGGGGAAGGACGGCGGCCGCCCGGCCAAAGTGGCCAAGGCCAGCGCCGGGGAGACGGCGGCCGGCTCGGGCAGCGAGGCCTGCGGCGCGGAGGAGGGCAGCAGGAGATAGCTCGCCGCCATCACCGCCAAGGCCGCGATGAGCGGGATGCGCGGCCCCGACGTCGGCGCCCACCCCAGGACCGTGATGACCCTGTCCAGCCACTTCTCCTGCATGCCGCGTGCCTCGGTTCCTACGGCCTACTTCACCTTTTCGAAAGGCTTCGGGCTGAAGGCGAGCTTCTCGCCGGAGCCGTCGCAGTCCACGTGGATCGTGGCGCCCGGGTCGAACTTCTTGAGGAGGATCTCCTCCGCCAACGGATCCTCCACGACCCGCTGGATGGTGCGCTGCAGCGGCCGCGCGCCGTATTGCGGGTCGAAACCGGCCTTGACCAGGTACTTCTTGGCCTCGTCGGTGAAGGTGATCTTGTAGCCCTGGCTCTCGATCTTCTTGTTGACCCGCTTGAGCATCATCTCGAGGATCTGGGTCATGTCCTCCTCGGAGAGCGGGCGGAAGACGAGGATGTCGTCGATGCGGTTGATGAACTCGGGGTTGAAGACGCGCTTGACCTCGTCCATCACCGTGTCCTTCATGGACCGGTAGTCCCGCTCCTGGTCGGTGGTCGCGGCGAAGCCCAGGGCCTTGCCCTTGGAGATCATGCGCGCGCCCACGTTCGAGGTGAGGATGACCACCGCGTTCTTGAAGGAGACCTTGTGGCCGAGGTTGTCGTTGAGCATCCCGTCGTCCATGATCTGGAGCAGGATGTTGAAGATGTCCGGGTGCGCCTTCTCGATCTCGTCGAGGAGGACGACGGAGTAGGGCTTGCGCCGCACCGCCTCGGTGAGCTGGCCGCCCTCTTCGTAGCCGACGTAGCCGGGAGGGGCGCCGATGAGGCGGGAGACCGCGAACTTCTCCATGTACTCGGACATGTCGATGCGGACCATCGCGTCCTCGTTGCCGAAGAGGCTCTCGGCGAGCGCCCGCGCCAGCTCGGTCTTGCCGACGCCCGTGGGGCCGAGGAACAGGAAGGTGCCGATCGGCTTCTTCGGGTCCTTGAGGCCGGTGCGCGAGCGGCGGATGGCCTGGCTCAAGGCCTTGATGGCCTCGTGCTGGCCGACCAGCCGCTTGTGGAGCTCATCCTCCATCTTGACGAGCTTCTGCGTCTCGGTCTCGGTGAGCCGGGTGACGGGCACGCCCGTCCACTTGCTCACCACCACCGCGATGTCCTCGGCGGTGATGGTGGGCACGGTCTGGTCCCGCTTCTCGCGCCACTTCTTCTTGTGGTCCTCGAGGGCCTTGCGCAGCTCCTTCTCCTTGTCGCGCAGGCGGGCGGCCTTCTCGTACTCCTGGCCGGAGATGGCGGCGGACTTGTCCTTGACCACCTTCTCGATCTCGACTTCCTTGTCCTTGAACTGGGGCGGCGTCTGCGAGCTCTGCAGGCGCGCGCGGGAGCCGGCCTCGTCGATGAGGTCGATGGCCTTGTCGGGCAGGAAGCGCTCGGAGATGTAGCGGTCGGAGAGCTCGGCGGCGGCCTTCAGCGCGCCGTCGTCGTACTTGACCTTGTGGTGCGCCTCGTACTTGTCCTTGAGGCCCTGCAGGATCTCGAAGGTCTCGTCCACCGAGGGCGGATCGACCACGATGGGCTGGAAGCGGCGCTCCAGGGCGGCGTCGTGCTCGATGTACTTGCGGTACTCGTCGAGCGTCGTGGCGCCGATGCACTGCAGCTCGCCGCGCGCCAGCGCGGGCTTGAGCATGTTGCCGGCGTCCATCGCGCCTTCGGCCTTGCCGGCGCCCACCATGGTGTGCAGCTCGTCGATGAAGATTACCGTGTCCTTGGACTCGCGGATCTCGTTCATCACGGTCTTGAGCCGCTCTTCGAACTGGCCGCGGTACTTCGTGCCCGCGACGACGAGCGCCAGGTCGAGCGTCAGCAGGCGCTTGTTGAGCAGGATCTCCGGCACGTCGGCGGAGGCGATCTTCTGCGCGAGGCCCTCGACGATCGCGGTCTTGCCGAC
>DATLOS010000619.1:0-6353 GCA_035536155.1 Elusimicrobiota bacterium | reverse complement strand
CGAGCTCGCGGCGAGCCAGGTCAAGGTGCTCAAGAACGGCGTCCTGGTCCACCTCGAGGTCCACCCGCGGGAGACCTTGGACAAGGCCTACGACAACGCCGGGACCGCCGCGAACCCCTGGCAGGGCGCGGACTTCGGGGGGAAGACCCCGGCCATGCTTCTCATCGGCGCCGGCTACACCGCGCCGTTCCTGCGCCCCTGGATCACGGAGCACACCCGGGAGGAAGTCGCGGCGATCGCGGAGGGGGAGATCCCGGGCCTCGAGACCGTCGTCATCGACAACCCCAAGAACAAGCCTCCGACCATCCCCGAGAACCGCTTCATCCCCGTCGACATCCAGAGCCTGACCGGCGAGTCGACCCCCGCGGCGCTCCAGGCCGCGGCGGACACGATCGTGGACTTCCTGGTCCAGCACGACCTGGTCGGCATCGGCTCGATGGCCGTGATCAACAGCTTCGTCCTCCTCAACGCCTACGTCCAGAACGCCCTCAAGCGGGTCACGCCGGCCGTCCAGGCGAACCCGGCCGAGGCGGTGCTTGCCGGGATCAAGAAGAGCCTGACCCGGACTTTGGTCGCCGAGCACGCCCCGCACCGGACGGTCTGGTCCGCGAAGGTCAACACGGAGAAAGACTCCCGGGAGGTCGTGGTCGAGCAGGCCAAGGCCGCCTTCCGGCGGCTGCGGGAGCTCCGCCCGGACGCCGACGCCGTGATCAAGTTCGACACCAGCGCGGGCAAGGGCGGCCTGCGCAAGGACGGGATCGACTCCGAGGAGGCCGTCGCGGCCGCGGTGCTCGACATCTACCGCGAGCTCGACGACTTCTGGGCGAAGAACGAGACCGTCCGCCAGCTCCACACCGTGTCCGCCCACCCGTCCTTCATCCTCGAGGAGAAGATCTCCGGGATCTCCGAGTACGACGTGGAGATGGTCTTCCGCACCGCGGCCAACGGCGTGCTCGAGGCCTTCGCCTTCGTGATCGGCAACCCAAACCCGGTCCGGGTCTCGGCCGCGGAGAAGGGCGCGACCTTCCCGGCGATGCTGGGCGCGGACCTGCGCATGGACACCATCCTCGCCGCCATCGAGTCCACCTTGGCGGTCTGGCACCCGGTCCTCCCCTTCGGCAACTTCCACATCGAGATCAAGATCAGCGACGACGGCCGGCCGCTCCTCATCGAGATCAACCCCACCCGCCCCGGCGGCGCGACCATAGTCCCGGACACCATCGCCTGGACCTCCCGCGCCTACAACGAGGCGGGCGAGGTGGTGGAGCAGGCGCCCCTCAACCTGATCCGGGCGGGCGTGCGCGCCAACTTGGGCCTCTCCCTCTTCGGCGTGGACGGCAGCCCGGTGCCGGCCGACCCGGCGGGCGTGCTGGTCCGCCGCAAGCTCCTCCCCGCCGAGAACGGGAAGCTGGTCGAGGTGACCTTGGACGACCACGTCCTGGGCGCGGGCTCCTCGATCGAGCTGGCGCCGGGCGTCGAGCTCACCATCACCAAGAACCCCGGCGAGAACGTCTACGCCGCCGGCCCGACGCCGTCGAACTCGACCATCACCTACAGCGACGACACCATCGGCCGGGTGAAGGTGCGCACCACCGGGGAGTCCAACGCCACCCAGGAAGAGGCCATCGCCGCGGCCCTGGCCGCCCTGGCCCGCGTGAAGGTCCACATCAAGACCGTGGACGGCCGCGACATCGTCCAGCCCGGCGACGCATACCACTTCGTGGAGGACGAGATATACCTTCCCAAGACCGAGCCCGCGCCCGTCGAGCGCGACGCGCAGCAGGCCCCGCCCAGCCAGACCGGCCCGCCGCTCGAGGGGACCCTCTTCAACGTCACCGCGGACGGCAAGCCGGTCTACACCGGCGCGCCCGTGGAGCTGGCGCCGGGCGTCGCCTTGAGCGTCGGCGCCCGCCAGGCGCGGCTGACGATGGAGGAGTGGAGCAAGAGCCGCGGCGTCCTCACCGTGCTCGCCGTCGCCGCGGTCGCCGCCGCGGCCTTCGCCTTCCTGCCCGCCGCGGCCGCCTTGGGCGCCGCCATGGCCTCCGTCGCGGGGCTGATCGTCTGGGCCACCCGCCCCATCCCGGGAGACGACGCGGCCGCCGGCCCCATCGGGGCGATCACGATCTCCGAGGACGGGGTCTCCGACGAGGCCCGGCTCGCCGCCCGCCAGGCCCTCGACAAGGTCCGCGTGCGGGTCCTCGACCAGCACGGCCACATGTCGGAGCGCAAGGGCGGCGACATCCCGGGCTGGGCCGCCGCCATCCCCGCGCCGGAATCGAGCCAAGCCCAAGCCGCCGCCTCGGACGCCGAGGAGATGCCGGTCGCGGAGCTCTCCGCCAAGGAGCTCAAGGAGCAGGCGGTCGCGGAGGCGGTGCAGGCCGGGATATTCGACAATGCCCGCCAGGCCCAGGACTCCTGGGAGGCCGACATCCGCGCCTTCGGCCAGAAGGTCGACGCCGCGGCGGCGGCCGGCTCCGGCGCGGCCTTGCTCCGGACCAAGGCCGTCGTCGACGAGGCCCGCGAGCGCCGCGAGCGCGGCCGGACCCAGGTCCTGAGCCCCTTCTACCGCGGCCAGCTCGGCAACAAGGCGATCTTCTCGATCTACTACCCGCTCTTCTACGCGGTGATGAAGCTGATCGGCGGCACGACCACGGTGGGCAAGGCCCGCAGCGGCTACACCGGAGCGCTGGCCCTGTCCTCGCCCTTCTCCGGCGTCATGGTCGAGAGCCTCCCGGTGCGCCGCATCCTGACCACGGCCCCGCTGCTGCGCTCCCTGATCTGGGTGGCGCTGATCCCGCTCAGCCTATTTGCCGCCTTCTCCATCCTGGGCACGGCGGGGGCCGCCTTGGCGACCTTGGGCTGGATCCTCGGCGCCCTGATGTTCGCCGACGGCCTGGTGGTCTCCTTCACCCACGCCGTCGACATGGACGGGATGGGCATGGAGCTCCTCAGCCAGGAGTACGACTTCCCCATCGACAACGCCCTGCGCAACGAGTTCCAGACCGCCTACGAGAGCTTCGGCGCCAAGGCCCAGTTCCTCTTCCCCGTCCTGGTCTCGATCGCGCTGGCCTTGGTCGCGGGGGGGACTTTGCTGGCCGGCGCCGGCGCGATGACCGCGGCTTGGGCCGCGGCCGGCCTCATGGCCTTGGTCTTCGGCGTGGCGACGGCCTGGAGCGTGTTCAACTACGTGCGCATCCCCAAGCCGGAGAAGCAGCGCGCCGCCAAGAGCCTGGCCGAGAACTGGGCGGCCTTCAAGGAGGGCTTGCTGATCGCCCGCTCCCTGCCCCAGATCGGCATGCGGATCCTCTTCGACGCCGGCGAGAAGAGCACCTGGAACGTGCTCCGCCTGATGACCATCCCGGCGCTGGCCATGAGCGGCATCGCCAAGGCCCTGCACCACCCCGAGGCCTGGGGAGCGGTGTACACCACCGCGATCATCGCCGCGGCGATGGTCGGCACGATGTTCGCCGCCGGCCGCATGAAGAAGCGCTGGGCGGCCGCCTCCGCGGGCAAGAGCAAGTACGAGGCCTTCCGCGACTTCTTCCCCATGATGTTCAAGGCGACCTTGGCCACGGCCTTGATCGCCGCCTCGTATCCCTTCATCGCCGCCGGCGGCCTGCCGCTGGTCCTGGGCGTCGCCATGGCGCTGACCGGCGCCTTCCTCTTCAACTGGTTCTTCGCGGGCGCGACGCTGGGCGCGCGCTACATGAAGAACGAGGCCGCGGAGAAGGCCGGCGTCGCCGGCCGGGTGGCGGGCATCGACGCCTCGATCGGGATGCTGGTCGACGGCCTGGTGGTCTTCATGCTGGGTCTTTCGCACTCCTTCTTCTCCCTGGGCACGGCCCTCTGGATCGACGTGGGCTACTTCCTGGCCGTGGGCCTCATCTCGCGCTTCATCGCGCCCAAGGCCCTCTTCACCGCCGAGGAGCGCGGCGAGAAGCGCTGACCCGGATGGACTCGCCCGGAGCGCGGAGCTATACTAGCCCCGCGTGCCCGACGTCCTGATCTTCGAAGACGACCCACTGATCGGCGCCCTGGCTTCCGACGTGGCGCGCATGAAGGGCCTCACGGCCGGCCACTTTTTGAGCGGCGCCGGGGTTCTCGAGCTGGTCCAGGAGGGCCGTCCCCGGCTGGTCGTCCTGGACATCATGATGCCCGGCCTCGACGGGCTCTCCGCCTGCCGCGCCCTGCGCGCCAACCCCGCGACCAAGCAGGTGAAGATCGTCATCCTCACCGCCAAGGACTCGCGCCAGGACCGGGAGACCGCCCTGCGCTACGGGGCCGACGCCTTCCTCAACAAGCCGTTCGACTCCGCGGTCTTCGCGCGGACGTTGGGCCACGTCCTGGGCTTTCCCCAGGACCCCGCGGTCCCCGCCCCGCCGAGCACGCCCTCCCATCCGGTGTTCGTGACCGTGCTGCGAGGAGGCGTCGCGATACAGGCCTCGTCCTTGTGGATCCTCCTCGACGCGGGGGAGGGCCTGCGCGGCTGGCTCGAGCGCCAGAGCTCGCCGCCGCCGGTCTGCTGGGTGCTCCTCAGCCGCTACGAGCCCGCCGCCGCCGCCGAGCTCGCCGCCGCCGGCCTCTTCCTCGCCGCGGGCCGCACGGTCAAGCTGGCCGGACCCGAGGACCCGGAAGGCAGCCTCCAGCGTCTAGCGCCCCGCCTCTGCGCCGACGCGGGGGGAAGGCGCGCCACGCCCCTCCTGTTCCCGCAGCGGGAAGGGGAGTTCTCCCTCGAGCCCGGAGTCGCCGCCTGGGCGCTCCACGCCCAGAACCCGGGACCGTCCATGGCCTATCGCGTGGACATCCAGGGGCGGAAGGTGGTCTATTGCCCCGCCCACGAGATCCGCGCGCAGGCCGACGGGCAGGGGGAGCACGAGCTGGAGAAATTCCGCTCGCTTTTCGCCGGCGCCGACGTCGCCATCTGCGGCTTCCGCCGCTCCGCCTCGGACCCCCGCCCCGACGAAGGCCGCGAGCGCGCCTCCTGGGAGCCCTTCGTGAGCCTGGCCCGCGACGCGGGCGTGAAGCGCCTAATCCTCCTCCCGCTCGGGCGCGCGCAGGCCGACCCGTCGCTCGAGGCCCGCGTCCAGGCGCTGGCGGGCGAGGAGCCCGCCGTCCGCGCCGCCTTGGCCGTCCCCGGCCAAAGCCTCGTTCTCTAAATGCTAGATTGCGGGCATGAAGCCCAAGATCCTGATATCCCGCGTCATCCCTGAGCCCGCCGTCGAGCTGCTGCGGCGCCATTGCGAGGTCGACTATAACTCCGGGGACCGGCCGCTGGGGCGGGCGGGCCTCGTGCGCCGCCTCAAGGGCAAGCGCGGGCTGGTCTGCCTCCTCACCGACGACATCGACGACGCGGTCCTGGCCTCGCCGGGCCTGGAGATGGCCGCCAACGTCGCGGTCGGCTTCAACAACGTCGACGTGGCCGCCGCCACGCGCCGCGGCGTCCTGATCTCGAACACGCCCGGCGTCCTGACCGAGACCACGGCCGACTTCGCCTGGACCTTGCTCCTCGCGGCGGCTCGGCGGGTGGGGGAGGCGGAGCGCTTCCTGCGCGCGGGCAAGTACAAGGGCTGGGGCATCCTCATGCTCCTCGGCGTGGACGTCCACGGCAAGACCTTGGGCTTGGTCGGCCTCGGCCGGATCGGCCAGGCCGTCGCCCGCCGCGCCCGCGGCTTCGGGATGAGGCTCCTCTACACCGACCTCTCTCGGGCGACGCCGGAGGCGGAGAAGGAGGCCGGCGCGGAGTTCGTCCCGCTCGAGCGCCTGCTCAAAGATAGCGACTTCGTCTCCCTTCACGTTCCGCTCCTCGAGAGCACCCGCCACATGATCGGCGAGCGGCAGTTCGCGATGATGAAGCCCACGGCGGTCCTGGTGAACACCTCGCGCGGCCCGGTCGTCGACGAGGCGGCCTTGGTGCGCGCGCTCAAGGCCCGCCGCATCGCGGGCGCCGGCCTCGACGTCTACGAGCGAGAGCCCAAGCTCTCGCCCGGCCTGGCGAAGCTGGAGAACGCGGTGCTGGCGCCCCACATCGCCAGCGCCACCGTAGAGACGCGGACCAAGATGGCCATGATGGCGGCGGAGAACCTCCTCGCGGGACTCAACGGACAACGTCCCCCGAACCTCGCCAACCCCGAGTGCTGGGACGCGCGCGCCAAGGCCTGAATGCGCGGACCGGACGGCCCAGGACATCCTAGGCCTCTCGGAGCCCGGCACCCGGCCCATTCGGCACTCCCGACCGCCCCCGGCCCGCGGCTATCCTATCGGCGGACCATGCGAATAGGCTCTTTCGTCGGGAGCGCGGCCCTCTTTTACCTGGCCGCCGCCTTGGGGCCGCCCGCCGAGGCCGGCGAGCGCCT
>DATLOS010000618.1:0-3451 GCA_035536155.1 Elusimicrobiota bacterium | reverse complement strand
TATAGCGGCTGTCGAGCATGTTGTAGCCGTTGACGAAGGCGCTCCAGCCGCCGCGCTCATAGGCTAGCCCCAAATTCACCGTGCAGTAGGCCGGCAGCTGCGGCTCCTGGTTGGCCTCGTCCCCGAAGAGGTGCTGGCTGGAGACGCAGGTCCCGTCGAGGGAGGTCCGCCAGCCCTGGGCGGGCCGGACCGTCAGCGTCGCGGAGACGCGGTGCTGGGGCACCATGGGGATGCGGTCGCCTTTCTTCACCTGCTGGGTCGAGCCGAAGGGCACCTTGTCGAGCACGAAGGAGCTCCCGAACGTCGCCCGGGTGAAGGTGTGCTTGACCTCCACGTCCGCCGGCTCGGCGAGCTTGGCCTTGGCGCTCCACTCCACGCCCCAGCGGCGCGTCTTGTCGATGTTGACGTTCTGGCCGAAGCCCGCGGTGGGGTCGAACACCGCGTAGATGTCGTCGCGGGCGTCCTCGAGGAAGGCCGCGGCCCGGACCCGGACGTCCTTGGGGAGCTCGGCGTGCGCTCCCAGCTCCCAGTTGCGCGCCTTGACCGGGCGCAGCGGGCTCTGGCTGAACGGGCCGAGCGCGGTGATCTCGGAGACCGTCGGCGTGCGGAAGGCCTCCGAGTAGAGGGCGTAGGCGCCGAAGAAGGGCGCGGGGTTCCAATTCAGGCCCACGCGCGGATTGGCGCGCTGGAACTCCTGGCTTCCGCTGTTGCTCGGGGCGACCCGGTCCACGTAGGTGAGCTTGGCGTGGTCGTGGCGCAGGCCCGCGGTCAAGATCAGGGTCTTCGGGATCAGGTCGATGTTCTCCTGGGCGAAGACGCCCAAGGACTGGTCCCGGGCGAAGGTCGAGTTGGTGAAGCTGAAGAAGCCGAAGCTCCCGGCGCCCGTGGAGTCGGCGTCGGCCTTGTCGTATTCCACGCCCGCCGCGGCGACGCTGCGCCGCTCCCCGAGCTCCGTGTCGTAGGTGAGCTGTCCCGTCGCGCCGGTCTGGGTCATGTCGACCAAGAAATTCGACACCGAGGTCCGTCCCTGGTTGAGCGGCGTGGCCTCGCGGCGCTGGCGCAGGTGGCCGTTGGCCGCGAGCGAGAAGCCCTCGCCCAGGTCCATGCGCTCGTTCAAGTTGAAGAAGTTCAAGCTCGAGACCGTGTCCACGCGCGAGACGTTTTGGTCCGGGTCCTGCGCGATCTCGCTGCCGGTCAGCGAGCCCGGCTGCTGGAGACGGTCGTCCACGCGCTGGTAGGAGAAAACCGTGTCGGTCGCCTCGGTCTTCTTGCCCAGCTTCACCTCGGCCGTCCCGATGTTGGCGTAGGACTGGCGGCGAAACCCCGGGTCGTTCTCGTGGGAGGCGAAGAGCTGGTAGTCGAGGCCGGCGATGGCGTCTCCCACGGACACATAGCCCTTGCGCCGCTGGTTTGAGCCGTAGCCCGCGCCGGCCTCGGCGACGAAGCCCGGGGCTCCGCGCTTCGTCGTGATCTGGATCGAGCCGCCCAGGGCGCCCTTGCCGTTCAAGGTCGAAGGGCCGGGGTCGATCTCCACGCGCTCGATGTTCTCGAGCGGGATCAAATGCCAGTTCACTTGGCCGAGGTTGGGCTCGTTGACCCGCACGCCGTCCACGAACACCGCGGTGGCCGGGGCGGGGCTGCCGTTGAAGCCGCGCAGGTCCACGGTCTGCTGGACGTCGTTGCCCACCTCGTCGAAGGTCACTACCCCGAGCTGCTTGCCGAGGAGCTCCTGCAAGGTCTTGGCGCCGGAGGCGCGGATCTCGGCCGGACCGAGGAGCGTGGGCTGGCCCGGGATCCGGGATTCGTCGAGCTTCGAGTCCTTGAGGCGGGCGGCGCCGTCGAGGGACGGATCGGGGCCTCCCATGCCCCAGACGGCCAGGGCGCCGGTGAGGGCTCGAGCGGGGCTTGCGGGAGCGGCGATGAGGACGGCGGCGAGGACGGCGAGCGGACGGCGGGCGCGGTTCATGTTTCCTCCCTTTTCTCGAAGGGTGGTGGACTCGCTCCCGGACCGGTCTCCTGACTCGCGGATCTGCGCCGCCCGCGCCTCTTCCCATCCCCCAACGAGGGGACAGTGAGCCTAACGCGCTGGCGGCTCCCCGCTTACAGTGGCGGAACCGTGCCGGACTTTCACCGGCTTCCCGAGCATCCGGGAGCTGTTATTTTTTCGTGTCTCGCTACGCGAGCGGCGGGACTCCGACGATGGAGTAGCCCGCGTCCACGAAAATGGTCTGGCCCGTGATCATCTTGGCGTCGTCGGAGCCCAGGAAGGCGGCGCACTTGGCCACGTCCTGCTGGGTGACGTTGTCGCGCAGCGGCGCCACGGACTTGTTGTAGTCGAGCATCAGGTCGAAGTCCGAGATGCCGCTCGCGGCCAAGGTCTTGATCGGGCCGGCGGAGATGGCGTTGACGCGGATCTTCTGCGGCCCCAGGTCCATCGCCAGCTCGCGCACGTAGGCCTCGAGCGCGGCCTTGGCCACGCCCATGAGCTTGTAGTTCGTGCACACGCGCTGTCCGCCGAGGTAGGTGAGCGCGATCGCCGAGCCGCCGTTGGTCATGAGCGGCGCGGAGTGCTTCATGATCTTGGTCAAGGAATGCGCCGAGACCTGGAGCGCGAGGGAGAAGTCGTCCTGCGTGGTGTCGACCAGGCGGCCTTGGAAGGCGGTCGCGGGGGCGAAAGCGATGGCGTGGACCACGATGTCGATCGGGGTCTTGAGCCCCCCGAAGAAGGCCTGCGCCTCGTCGTCCTTCATGATGTCGCAGCGGGTGTAGGCGACCAGGTTGGGCAAGGTGGGGGCCAGGTCCTTCACGCGGCTGTGGTAGCGGAACTGGTAGCCGAGGATGATCTTGGCGCCCTGGGCGGCCAGCTCCTGCGCGATGGCCCAGGCGATCGAGGTGTCGCTCGCCACGCCGAAAACCACCGCCGTCTTGCCGTCGAGTCTATTTGCCATGGTTGTCTCCCGGTAATGGAGATTAAGCCAATTTGCGACGGGAGCGGTCAACGTGGGCGGAAATCGCCCCAGCCGAGGTGGACGGCGGTCAGGCCGACGAGGACCGCCGTCTCGGCGCGCAGGATTCGGCCTCCCAGGTGCCAGGCGAGCGCGCGGCCTTCCATCATGCGCCGCTCGCCTTCCGAGAAGCCGCCCTCCGGGCCCACGATCAAGAGGACGCGCTTGGGCTGGCCGTGCGGCGCGGGCGCCGGTGCCCCGACGTCGTCGAGGCAGAGGCTCAGCTCGGCCTCGGCCGCCGGCGAGGCGAGGAAGGCGTCGAGGCGCATGGGTGCCAGGAGCTCGGGCAGGGAGCTGCGGCGGCACTGCTTGGCCGCGCGGACGATCTGCCCCGGCCAGGCGTGCGCCTTCTCGTGCTCGAGGCCCGCCTCCTGCACCGAGCGCTCGGTGATCAAGGGGACGATGCGGCAGACGCCCAGCTCGGTCGCCTTCTGGGTCACGAAGAT
>DATLOS010000617.1:0-3003 GCA_035536155.1 Elusimicrobiota bacterium | reverse complement strand
CATGCTGAGCTGGTCGGCGCGCAGCGCGTTGATCGTCGACGAGCGCGGGGTGCCCGTGGACCTCTACATGGCCTCGCACGACGATCGCGCCAAGCCGGCCGCCTGCCGCGGCTGCGCCCTGGACGCTTCCTGCCTCGGCTTCAAGAGAAGCTACCTGGAGCGCTTCCCCGCGGGCTTGGCGCCCGTGGCGGAGGGCGGCGCGGAAGAGGGACCGTTCGCCGTGGGCGCGGAGGAGATCGCGCGGGCGCTTCAGCCCGTGCCGGCGCAGGCGGCCGGCGCGTCGCTCCTCGTCGAGCGCATGAAGATCCGTCTCGATCCGGCGCGGCGCGCGCTGACGGAGGACCGCTCCCAGTGGAGCGTGGCCCCGCATGCCTGACGCTCCCTTCTGGCACAAGTGCAACAGCCACTGCGTGATGTGCACCAACTGCGACTCGTACATCATGGACCCCGACGAGAAGTACGGCCTGGCCAAGCACCGGGAGAAGATCTCCGCCTTCAAGGCCGGCCGCGGCGACCGCGCGGTCTATTACCGCAACGGCGAGCACGCGGACTACTTCCTCTTCACGGGCGGGGAGCCCACCTTGAACCCCGAGTTCTTCCGCCTGCTCGGGGAGTACCGCAAGGAGTTTCCGGCCGCCCCGCTGACTTTGCTCACGAACGGGCGCGCCTTCTACCACGAGGACTTCGCGCGGAGCACGCTGCGCGTGGGCGGCGTCCCGTTCGACCTCGCGATCCCGGTCCACGGGCCGGACGCGACGACGCACGACTCCGTCACGCGGGCCCCGGGCAGCTTCGTGGAGACGATCGAGGGGCTCAAGCACGTCCTCCGGCACCGGGCTCCCGGCCAGGGCGTGGAGATCCGGATCATCCTCCACCGCTGGCCGGCGCGCTGGCTCGAGCGCACCTTGCGCTTCCTGCTCGAGTCCTTCCCGGACACGAGCGCGTACCGCCTCAACCTCGTCTATTTCGAGGTCGAGGGCCAGGCGGAGAAGAATTTCGAGCACATCCGCATCACCTTGAGCGAGTGCGCCGCCTTCGTGGACGGCTGCTTCGACCTGCTCCGGAAGTTCCCGGACCTGCGCCTCTACCACTTCCCGCTCTGCGCCCTGCCCGAGAGGCTCTGGCCATACGCCTGGCGCTCCCTGCCCCGCTATGAGATCAAGCACGTCGAGGCTTGCGGCCGCTGCGCGATGAACGACGTCTGCATGGGGCCCCACGACTGGTACCCACGCTTGCTCGGGACGGGGGAGTTCCGGCCCTATGAGGCCCGCCGAAACGTCTCGCTGACCGGGAACCCGTTTCACCCCATCGCGGAGGTCTTGGGCGGCGAGAGCCCCGCGGTCCCCATGCCGATCCGAGACGAGGTCAAGGATGAGAGCGCGCGCTGGTAGCCTCGCGCTCGTCGCCTGCGCGCTGTCGGGCGCGTGGGCGGCTCCCGCGCGCGGCCCGGTCCTCGACACCGCGGCGTACGCCCGCAGGCAGGCGGGCCAGCTTCCGCGGACGTCCGCGGCGGCGCCTCCCGCGGAGCAGTGGGCGGACCGCCTCGTCGCCCCGCTTTGGCTCTACGCGCAGGACTTGGCGGAGGGCGACGAGCTCGAGGCCGTGGAGAGCATCGACGTCGACGGCGCCGCGAGCGTCCTCTACAAGGTCTCCGTGGAGAACCGCTTCGCGGACGGCGCCTTCATCGTCCATCACCTGGGGAACGGATCGGCCAAGCTGTCCTACGACGCGGTGCTCCCGCTCGAGGCCCAGGACTGGGAGGCGCTGGCGCTCGCGGCCGAGCGGCAGGCGGGGCTCCTGCGCATGGGCCTCAAGTCGAGCGCCGCCGGGCGCCTGGTCGACGTCGCCGGAGTCCTCCGCGCGGCCTGGCTCCACGAGGTCGCGGCGGGGCGCGCGCCCGAGGCGGCCTGGGACGAGCTCCTGGCGGACTGGTCGTATTTCGGCTTCAAGCAGGACGGCGTGGAGACGGGCCCGTCGATCGGCGCCCGCGCGCGGGCGCAGAGCCTGCGCTACCTGCGCCGGCAGGCCTCTCAGCTCGAGCCCGCGGGAGCCGCGCCGGCCGAGTCGCGCGCCGCCGCCCGCGCGCTCTGGCTCGCGGCGCAGAAGACCTGCGCCGACACGCAATTTCTCCTGACGGGAGAGCAGATCGACGCGGCGGCGCGCGCCGCTTATCCCGGCCTCGTGGGCGTCCGCGCGCAGAGCCGGGTCAACACGTCCCGGGCGCGGTGGGCTTGGGAGCTCCTCGAGTCGATGACCCGGGAAGAGGTCCGGCCGCGCCGCCGGTCGGGCGAAGGGCTTTGGGCGGCCCTCGACCCCTACGCCGCGATGAATCTCGCGGACATCCTCGAGAAGCTCGCGCGGACGCCGCGCGCCGCGCGCCTCCAAACGCCCAAGCCCGGCGCGGCGGCGCGGCCTCTCTTCGAAGACGTGACCGAGCGCTCGGGTTTAGGCGTCCGCTCGGCGGACGCGCTCGACAAGGTCTCCGTCGGGGCGGCGTTCCTCGACTACGACCAGGACGGACGCCCCGACGTCTTCGTGCGCATGGGCCGCAAGGGCGGCCGCCTGTTCCGGACCCTCGGAGGGTT
This sequence comes from Elusimicrobiota bacterium, assembly GCA_035536155.1. GTDB lineage: Bacteria > Elusimicrobiota > Elusimicrobia > UBA1565 > UBA1565 > DATLOS01. Next base: position 418 of record DATLOS010000617.1, on the reverse strand, counting down.
TCGCTTCAAGGACGTCCCCGACGCCGCGGGCCTCTCGCTCTCCGGCGCCCGCGCCTTCGCCGCCGACTACGACAACGACGGCTATCCGGACCTTTTCGTCTTGGGAGCGTACGGGGGCGTCAACCGGCTCTTCCATAACGAGCGAAACAGGACCTTCAAGGACGTGACGGCGAAGGCCGGTCTGGTCCAGAGCCCCGAGCTGGCGGTAAGCGCGGTGTGGCTCGATTTCGACGACGACGGGCTCCTCGACCTCTACGTGGTGCACGCCGGCCGCTACGTGGACGGGGTCACGCCCTCCGGGCCGACGTCGGACAACGGCCTGCCCAACCGGCTCTATCGCAACAAGGGCGACGGGACCTTCGAGGACGTCACGGCGAAAGCGGGCGTCGGCGATCCCCATTGGGGCTGGGCGGCGGCG
>DATLOS010000616.1:0-2541 GCA_035536155.1 Elusimicrobiota bacterium | reverse complement strand
CTTGGCGCGGCTTTCGGGGGCCGGCGGCAGTCCGCTGATCGCCTGCTGGACCCGCGAGCGCAGCACCCAGCCCCAGCGCAGGTAGACGTAGCCGATGAGCATGCCGCCCAAGTGGGTGAAGCGCGCCACCACCGGCGTGGTCTCCGCGGTCCCCGCCAGGAGCTCGATGACGCCGAAGAGGATCGCCATGTGCTTGGCCTTGATCGGGAAGAAGAAGTAGAGGTAGACGACGGCGTCGGGGTAGAGCATGGCGAAGGCGACGAGCAGCCCGAACACCGCCCCCGAGGCGCCCAGGATCGGGAAGGCCGAGCCCGGGCTCACCAGGACCTGGAAGAGGCCCCCGCCGATCCCGCAGACGAGGTAGTAGCGCAGGAACTCGCGCGAGCCCCACTGGGACTCGATGGGCATGCCGAACATCCCCAGGGCGAAGAGGTTGAAGAGAAGGTGCATGAAGCCGGCGTGGATGAAGAGGTAGGTGAAGAGCTGCCAGATCCAGAGCTCCCCCGTCACCTTGGCCGGGATCAGGCCGAAGATGCCGATGAACTGGCCGCGCACCATCTGCGAAAGGGCGAACACCGCGATGTTCGAGATGACCAGGCCCTTGATGGCCGGCGGGAGCCGGCCGATGTCGAAGGGGCCGTGGCCGAAGGCGCGGGGGCTCATGCCGTCAGGGCCTCCATGTCCGCCCAGTTCGGGCCGGCCTTGAGGTCGACCACGACCGGGACCTTGAGCTCGACCGCGTGCTCCATCTCGCGGCGCACCCACTTGCCGAAAGCGGGCGCCTCCTTCTTGGGAAGCTCGAAGAGGAGCTCGTCGTGCACCTGGAGGATCATGCGCGCGTCGAAGCCCGACTTGGGGAGCTTCCGGTGGATCGCCACCATAGCCGCCTTGATGATGTCGGCCGAGCCGCCCTGGATGGGGGTGTTGCCCGCGACCCGCTCCGCCGCGGCCCGGAGCGGTCCCTTGCCGGCGATGTCGGGGACGTAGCGGATGCGCCCGAGGAGCGTGCGGACCAGGCCTTCCTTGCGCGCCGACTCGAGGTTGGCCTCGGTCCAGGCCGACACCCCGGCGTAGCGCTTGAAGTAGAGCTCGATGTAGCGCTTGGCCTCGCCGAAGGGGATGCCGAGCTGCTGGCCCAAGGCGAAGGGACCCTGGCCGTAGACGATGCCGAAGTTGACCGCCTTGGCTCGGCGGCGCATCTCCTTGTCGACCTCCTCGGGCGGCACCCCGAAGACCTCGGCGGCCGTGCGCAGGTGGATGTCGCCCCCGGCCCGGAAGGCCTCGCACAGGGCGGGATCGGCGGACAGGTGCGCCAGGACCCGCAGGTCGATCTGGGAGTAGTCGGCCGAGAGCAGGACCTGGCCCTTCTCCGCGACGAAGGCGCGGCGGATCTTCTGCCCGAGCGCCGTCCGCACCGGGATGTTCTGGAGGTTCGGATCGATGCTGGAGAGGCGCCCGGTCGCGGCGCCGGCCTGGTTGAAGTGGGTGTGCACCCGCCCCGCCTTGTCGGCCTTGGCCAGCAAGGCCTCGATATAGGTCGACTTGAGCTTCGCCAGCTCGCGGTACTCGATGATCTTGGCGGGAAGCGGATGCTTGTCGGCCAGCGCCTGGAGGCTCTCCTCGTCCGTCGAGGGCGCGCCCGTCGCCGTCTTGCGCAGGACCGGGAGCTTGAGGTCCTCGTAGAAGAGCTTGGCCAGCTGCTTGGGCGAGTTGACGTTGAGCTCGGCCCCGGCCAAGCCGTCCATCTCCTTCTTGAGCGCGGCGATGGCGGACTCGAACTCCTTCTTCAGGCGCTCGAGATACGGGACGTCGACGGCGATCCCCGCCTCCTCCATCGCGGCCAGGACGTCGAGGAGCGGGAGCTCGAGCTCGCGGTAGAGCTTGGAGAGGCCCTTGGCCTCGAGCTGCGCCTCCTGCCAGCCCCGAAGGGACCAGAGCGCGGCGGCCTCGCCGGCCGGACCGGCCTCGGACGGCGCCGCCCCCGCCTCCTCCAGCGCCGCGCTCAGCGGATACTTCCCGCGGGAGGGGTTCAGGCAGTAGGCGGCGAGAAAGGTGTCGAAGCAGGGGCCGCGCAGGCTCAGCCCGCCTTGGGCCAGGAGCTGGCGCAGGGCCTTCACGTCGTGGGCGACGGCCAGGGCTTTGCCGGACTCGAGCAGAGCGCCCAGCGCCGCGCGGGCTTTCGCCGGCTTCTCCGGAAACAGCGCCGCCTCGCCTTCCTCGGACGCCGCGCCGACGGTCACCGTGGCCGGGTCGAGGAGGTCGGGCTGGGCGGGCACCGACGCCGCCAAGGCCAGGGCCCCGGCCTTCTGCACCTTCTTGACGAAGCCCTCCGCGTCCACCTTCTTGAATGCCGCCGCTCGGACCGGAGCGGCCGCCGGCGCCGCCGATTCCGGGGCCGGGGCCGGACTTCCGCCCAGCTCCTTGAGAAGGGCGTTGAACTCGTAGCGGCGCAGGCACTCGAGCAAGGCCTCGGAGGCCGGTCCCTTCCCGAAGTCGTAGCGGCAATCGCCCGGCGCGAAGGGCACGGGCGCGTTGCGGTCC
>DATLOS010000615.1:0-6619 GCA_035536155.1 Elusimicrobiota bacterium | reverse complement strand
GCGGGGCTCGACGCCGCCGCGGTCGCGGCCAGCCCGCGCCTCGCCGCGGAGCAGGCGTCGGCGCAAGCGGTGCTCTCCGTGCTGGCGGCGCCGGACGCCGCTCCGGCCGCCGCTTACGGGGACCTGGAACGGGCCATGGGTTCCCAGAACGCCCGACTCTTGGTCGAGACCGCGCGCGAGGCCCGCGAGCTTCCGGGCGCGCGGGAGAGCCTGGCCGCCTTGGCCGAGCGGGCCGCCGATAAGCCCGGGCGCTCCCCGGCCGAGGCCGCGCGCGGCCTGCGCCTTTTTTTCGATAACGCGGCCATGGGAGGCGGCGACGGCGCGGTGGACGTCCGCGTCCACCATCGCGGCCTGGCGGAGTCCTTCGCCGCGTCGAGCCCGCGGCGGGCGGACGGGCGCCTGGGCCGGGCCATGGGGACGCTGCGCGCGCGGTCGGCGGCGGACGCCGCGCGGCGGGCCGAGCTCGAGGCGCGGCTCCTCTACGACACCGGCGAGCTGGCGCGGGCCTTCCGGATCCTGCGGGACGCCCCCGGCGAGCCGCGAGCCCTGGAGCTCGCCCGGCTCTATCCCGAGGTGGCCGGCCTCCTGCGCCAGCCGGCCGAGCGGGAGAGCTACGACATGATCTCCGCGCAGGGCTCCTCGGCCCTCTTCGACCACGTCGTCGAGCGCGCCTTGGGAGAGAAGCTCCTGGGCCTGGAGCGCGGCAACCGAAGCGTCTTCAACGAGCCGGGCCTCTCCGAGTCCGCTTTCCGCGAGGACGCGGCGCGCCTGCAGCGGGTCGCGTCCGCCGGATTCCTGCCGCATTTCCGGGCGGCAGTCCTCCTCCACGACACGGCCAAGGGCGACCCCGAGGTCTTCGCGGACCAGAGCGCCCGCCTCGACCTGGACCCCGCCATCGCCAACAAGGCCAGCGCTCTGGTCCTGCGCCACAAGCGCTATCCTTTCTCCCGCAAGGAAGGCGTCTTCGCCCACCTGGCCTTGCCGGGCCGGGGGGCCAAGCGCAGGATCCTCGACGAGCTGGCCTACCAGCTGGTCGCCATGCGGGGCCTGCCGGGGATGTTCGTGCGCGGAGAAGTGACGCCGCACGTCTTCGGCCCGACTCTGGACTGGATCCGGCGGGAGCGCGGCGCGCTGGCGGAGGCGCTGACGCCGGGCCGTCCCGAGGAGCTTCCCGGGCTCCTGGCGGACCTCTTCTACCTCTTCAACGCCGTGGACGTCGCGGCGGTGAGGCCGGGGCTCTTCAAGGACGGCCTTCGCGGAAGCCTCCGGGACGTGTTCTCCGGCTTCGAGGCGGCGATCCGGGACGGCAAGACCGCGTTCGGCCCCGAGCCGGCGCGGGAGGCGGGTGAGATGCGGCGGCAGCTCTTCGAGCGCTTCCAGGCCCTGCGGCGGCGCCGGCTGAGCTCCGGAGAAGATCCCTCCCATTTGAGGGAGGCTCTGGCGGGGATGCCGGACGGCCTGGTGCGCGAGCTCTTCCGGCGCATGGCGAACTTCCAGGGCTGGTTCGTCGAGAACGCCACGGCGGGGCTCAGCGCCGCCTCGCAGATCAAGCTCATCGCCTTGAGCGCGGTGTTGGCCGAGGCCAAGGGCGCGGACGCCGGGCGGCCCTTCCACGTCAACTTCGCGCCCATGATGCGCTCGGTCGCCTTCTCCCGGGCCGGCTACGACTCCTACATCGTGCGCATGATGGAGAGCATGCTGCGCCGGGCGTCCATGGAGGACATCCTGGCCGGACGCGGTCTCGAGGCCTTCGACCGCGACGGCGCCGACGGGGCGGGGCTGGGCGCCGTCTCCATGGCCGTCGACGGGACCAAGGCCATCGCCTTCGACTTCGCCCTCTCGCCCATGGCGCGGGGCCTGGTCCAGCTCCTGCACTACTTCCAAGCGCGCAGCCAGGTCTTGCACCAGAAGATCCTCAAGGACCTGCTCGACCTCTTCGGCGTCCGTCTGGACGAGTTCGACCGCGTCCACAACGAGGCCGACTACCTGAAGACGATGGCGGCGGCCAAGGGGGACAAGGGCCGCATGATGGAGTACGTCGCGCCGGGCGCGGTGCTGGAGGTCGGACCGGCCGGAGGCGCAGTCCTGGAGCTCCTCGAGGAGGTCCGGCGCCACCGCGGGGACGTCTCGCGCATCATCGGCGTGGACATCTCGGAGGAGGCGCTCAAGGACCTCGAGGCCCGGCGCAAGGCCACCGGCGCCTCCTACGAGCTGGTCAAGGGAGACGCCTTCGAGCTGCGCAGGGTCATGGCGGACAAGGGGGTCTCCGCCCTGGGCACCATCATCTTCTGCTCCATCCTCCACGAGATCTACTCCTACGTCCCCTGGGAGGGCCGCAAGTTCAACTTGGGATCGGTCAAGGCGATGGTCGGCGAGGCGCTGGCGGCGCTGGCCCCCGGCGGCCGCATGATCATCCGCGACGGGGTCATCGCCGACGACGGCGAATCCTTCCAGGTCCTCGAGATCAAGGACAAGGCGTCTATGGACTTCTTCAAGGCGTACGTCGACAACTTCGAGGGCCGCAAGCTCGAGTTCTCCATCCTGTCGGACGAGACGGCCGCGGGCGGCTCGGCGCGCCTGCGCATCAAGCGCAAGGACGCGGCGGCCTTCATGTACACCTTGACCTGGGGGCCGGAGAGCTTCCCTTACGAGGTCCGCGAGCAGTACGGCATCCTGACCCGCGGCGCCTACCTCGACCTCATCCGCGAGGCGGCGGCGGAGAGGGGCCTGCGCGTGCGCGAGGTCCCGGTGGCGCCCGAGCTGCGCTCCTACGTCCAGGAGGGCTACGTGCGAAACCTCCAGGACAAGGTGGCCCTGAGGACCGAGTCCGGCGAGACGGCGCCGTTCCCGCCCACGAACATGATCATCGTCGTCGAGCGGGAATAGGGACTTTTGGTATCCTTGGACGCCATGCGACGAAAGGCCGTCCTGGTCCTGCTCGGCGCGCTCCTGGGAGCCTGCGCGAAGGACATGCCCCCCGAGGCGCGCGGCCGCGCCGCCTTCGCGAGCTACGACTGCAAGCGCTGCCATCGGATCGGCGCGGAGGGCGGCACCACCGGGCCCGACTTGAGCTACGTGGGCTTTCGCAAGAGCGCGCGCTTCCTCGAGCTCTGGCTGGAGAACCCCTCGGCCTGGCAGCCGGACACGGTCATGCCGAACTTCCACCTGAACGAGCCGACCCGCAAGGCTCTCGCCGCGTACCTTTCCACGCTCAAGGGCCAGGCGTTCGCCTCGGGGCCGAAGCCCTGGGACGCGCCTGAGTACGCCGGGGACTCGGTTCGGCGGGGAGAGGTCCTCTACGAGCGCGTCGGCTGCGTCACCTGCCACGGCAAGGCGGGCAAGGGCGGCTACCACAACAACAACGTGATCGGAGCCATGGTCCCCTCCTTGCTCCACGCCGCGGACGGCTTCACCAAGGCGGAGCTCGAGCGGCGCATCGCGGTCGGCGTGCGCTCCCCGGTCAAGGCCGACCCCGCCGGCGCCGAGCCTTTCCTTTATATGCCCGCCTGGTCGGAGCTCCTCTCGCCGGCCGAGATCTCGGCGCTCGCCGACTACCTCATTTCCCTCAAGCCCAAGGGCGGTCCCCAGGACGCCTGGTGAAAATTGCTATAATCCCCTAAATTCCCGACGGGAGGTGGTTTCCATGTCCGAGACTCTGGTTCAGAAGGCCGCGCCGGACTTCAAGGCGCAGGCGGTCGTCAACAAGCTCTTCAAGGAAGTGAAGCTCGAGGACTTCAAAGGCAAGTGGCTCGTGCTTTTCTTCTACCCGCTCGACTTCACCTTCGTCTGCCCCACCGAGATCACGTCCTTCAGCGACCACATCGACCAGTTCCATAAGCTCAACTGCGAGGTGGTGGGCTGCTCGGTGGACAGCCAGTTTACCCACCTGGCGTGGATCAACACGCCGCGCAAGGAGGGCGGGCTGGGCGAGATCAAGTACCCGCTCCTGGCCGACATCTCCAAGAAGATCGCGCGCGACTACGGCGTGCTGGTCAACGACAGCATCGCCCTGCGCGGGCTGTTCCTGATCAACCCCAAGGGCCAGGTCGCCTACAGCGTCGTGCACGACCTGGGCGTGGGCCGCAGCGTCGAGGAGACGCTCCGCGTCCTCAAGGCCTTCCAGCAGGTGGAGAAGACCGGCGAGGTCTGCCCCGCGAACTGGAACGAGGGCAAGAAGACCATGAAGGCCGACCCGGCCAAGTCGAAGGAGTACTTCGCGGCCGCGGCGTAGCCGCTGAGCGCGCGCCGCGCGCTCGAGCAAAACGAGGGCCCCCGGAAGGGGGCCCTCTTCTTTTCGCGCAGTCGCGGTTCAGTAGAATCGGCGCTTTCCCGCGCACAATCCCTGTCGGCGCTTCTCATGGCGCCGATCGGCCTCCACTTCTAGGATCTCGCCGGCTTCCTCGCAAAGTCCGACGACCTCCAGACGCACCTCGCAGCCCATTGCGGCAAAAAGCTTGGCCCACGTCGAGAGCCGGGCATCCGCTCCCCGCTCGGCGCGGTTGACCACCGAAGCGTTCACGCCGGCCTCGTCGGCCAACTGAAGCTGCGAGATGCCGCGCTCTTGCCTCAGACTCGCGAGGAGAATGGCGGCGTGAGACAAGGTCAATCGGGTTTCCATGCCTACCTGTACGCGCGGATGCCGAAAAGGTTCCCCATAGGGCCGCGCAAGCGGCCGGCCGGCAGCTGGGGGAGCCGCGGCCCATGATCCTCTCCTTGGTTCTTTGCTCTTACGCAAAGAGAGTCGCCGAAATTGCTCGCGATCGCGGATTCCCGCCTTTGCGTTTTTGCAAAGAACCACGGAGCGGGTTCTAGGCCGCCGCCCCGCGCCGATCCTACGCGCGCCCGCGCCTGCGTTTCGCACGCGTCTCGCATGCGGCGCTCTTGCCGGACGCCGGTTCCGGGCTTATACTCCGGGAGCGTCCGGAGGCATCATGAAAGCGCTAACGCGGGTCGTACGCGTGCTCGTGGACGGCATCGACGCCGGCGCGGTCCGCATCGCGCCGAAGGCCAGCGAACGGATTAAGTTCCTCGCCGCGTGCCGGCTCCCCGGGGTGCTCGAGCGCCTGCGCCGCGAGGGCGTGGCCGCCTGCGAGTACGACAAGGCGACCTTCAACATCCTGACGCGGCCGCCCGAGGATTTTCCGATCGATCAGACCTTCAGTCCCGCCGCCGCCTGGACCTTCGACCCGGGCATCCTGGGAATCCCCCGGGCGCAGGGCGGCTGCGGACTATTGTAGCTGCCGCGTCTTGAGGGGCTTCGTCTCGCGAACCGGCGGCTCCGCATCGCGCCGGTCGCGGTCGTTGCGCGCGCCCTCGTCCTCGCCGCCGAACAGGAAGGCGAAGCGTCCGGAGACGCCGAGGACGGAGGGTACCCGCTGGTCGCTGTCCTGGGTCTGGACGTCGGTCCTCTTGGCGCTGAGCATCCCGGCGACGTCGAGCATGATGTGGGCGAAGTGCAGGCCGAAGCCGGCGGTGTAGGCCAGGGCCGAGTCGCCCGTCTTGGAGACGTTCTTCTCGATGCCGGCCCGGAGGGGGATGTTGAGCCAGGATTGATTGAAGACGTTGATCTCCGTGCCCAGCGAGAGGTTGCGCGAGTGCAGGCCGTCGACGGGAGTTGCGTTGTCGGTCAAGTCCACGTCGGCCGCCAGGTGCCACCAGGGGAACGGGCTCAGCGCCGCGCCCGCGCGGGCCTGTGCCTGCAGGGTATAGCGGCTCGGCTCGCCGGCGGCGACCGCGGCGGCGGACTGGTTGAACTTGGGGCTGTTGATGTTCCGGCCGACCACGCCGAGCCGGGGGCGCCAGGGGAGGCCGGAGAAGGTCTCGCGCATGTCCCAGAGGAGGCCCAGGTCGAGGCCGGGGCGGACGCTGCTGCGGATGTTGTCGTTCGTGTCGAACGAATGCCTGAACGTCCCGGGGCGTGTGCCTACGATGCCGTCCGCGCTGTAGCCGATGCGGCCGTCGAGGATCTTCGCGGCGGCGCCGACGATGAGTCCCGTCTCCAGGATCTCGTGCCCGTAGGCCAGCCCGAACTCGGCGATGTTCCTTCCCCGGCGGACCAGCGCGGATTGGTTGTTGGCGACCGTCGCCGTGGTGTTGTTGGCCAGGTCCACCCGAGGGGACGCTCCGGAATAGAAAAAGTCGTTCGCGAAGACGGTGACGGGTCCCACCTTGGCGTCGATTCCCGCGCCGAGGTTCACCAGGATGCCGTTGCGCGGCTGCGAGAGGTCGTTGAGCGCGCTCTGGATGTTGGCGTCGGTGCAGCCGGCGCCGACGGAGGAGCAGTCCTGCGCCACCGGGTTGAGGTCATTGGCTCCCCGAAGGATCGTGCCGGTGAATTGGGCTTGACCCGTGCCGACGGCCTCGAAGCCGGTGGTGTCGTAGAGCTGGCCGAGGCCGGCGGGGTTCCAATACGCGGCGAGCGGTCCCTGGGCGATGGCGACCTGAGCGCCGCCCATGCCCATGGCGCGGGGCCCGAAGTCGTTCCACGGAGTGGCGCCAGCTGGAGAGGCGATGAGGAGGGCCAGGACGGCGGAAAGCGCGCTTCGCATGGAGGTCACCTCGGACGGACGCAAGGGTAGCCTCCCCACGAAAAAGTGTCAATGGGGCGGCAGGGTCAGAC